>CAZHYX010000103.1:0-212 GCA_964536675.1 uncultured Flavobacteriaceae bacterium | reverse complement strand
AATTCAGAAATAGAATCGCCAAAATAATAATTTCCAACTATGTTTTTACCTTTACTTCGTGCCCAAGCACCATGATCCCAAGGGCCAAAAACCATCGTGTTATAATTTTTCGGATTGTATTCTTCAATAGCTTTATATGTTTCTAACGGACCATATAAATCTTCAGCATCAAACCAACCACCTACAATCATTGTGGCCACAGAAGGCTTAAT
>CAZHYX010000102.1:1787-9810 GCA_964536675.1 uncultured Flavobacteriaceae bacterium | reverse complement strand
TCAGCAGCATCAATAACAGGTTGATTAGAAGTAGTAGAAGCAGCAATAATTACAGCATCTACCCCATACCCATTGCTAAATTCATCTGCCATTTTAATTAAGTCACTAGCATGACAAGCTTCATCTGCACCCATCTTTTTTGCCAGTTCAATTTTATCTGGATCAACATCTGAACCAATAACTTTACAACCATTAGCTTTAAGAAGTTGAACAGCCAATTGTCCTAAGAGTCCAAGCCCAATAACCGCTACACGTTCACCTAGTTTTGGTTCTGTTTGTCGTACCCCTTGAAGTGCAATTGCTCCAACTGTTACAAAAGAGGCATCAATATCATCAACGCCATCTGGAATTTTAACCATTAAGTTTTTAGGAATATAATTTATCTCAGAATGATTAGCATACCCTGCTCCACCACAAGCGACTCTATCACCAATACTGATACCACTCATATTTTTACCAACTTCAACTACACGAGCAGCTAAACTATAACCAAGAGGAATCGGCGTATCTAATTTTGTAAATACTTTTTCTAAAGTATTTTTAACACCTTCTTTTTTCATTTTTCCAACGACTTGTTTAACTAAGTCTGGTCTATCTTTTGCCTTTGCTAACATTGATTTTTTAGCAAAATCTACTAACATTTTTTCAGTACCAGCACTGACAAGACTAACTGTTGTTTGCACTAAAACCCCATTCTCTTGACATACAGGTGCAGGTACATCAAATAATCCTAACTCTCCTGTTTTAAAACTTTGTATTAATTGTTTCATTTTTTTCCTTATAAATTTAATTTGTTAATAATATATTAGTTATATAGTTTGTTGTATATCTTCTCTTTTACGAATTAATCGAGCAGGTACCCCACCATAAATACAAAATGCTTCTAAATCTTTAGTTACAACACTTCCAGCTGCAATAACTGAACCTTCACCTATTCTCACTCCTTGTGTAATAATACAGTTAGCTCCAATCCATACATCTTTCTCTATTATAATCTCTTCCTTCTTATGTCCTGAACTGAAAATAAACTCCTTATTACTAGGTATAATATGATTAGTAGATAAAATTTGAGTACGATAACCTATTAAAACACGATTACCGATTCTAATACCTCCACCTGTAGTCAAAAGTACATCTTTAGCTAAATCTACATCATCTCCTAGTGTTAAATTATTTCCAGGAGCAATCCATACACCTGGATAAAAAACTACTCTTTTACCTATTTTAGCACCCATAATTTTCAAGAAATACCCTTTGATTACATTTAAAAATTTATATCTTGGTAATCTAAATAGTATTTCCATTATTATCTCATAAGACACAACTAGAAAATATTTCATCTAAGACCCTTTTTACTATAAGAATTAATTATTTTTATATAGTTTCTTATTTTTTCTTTCGCATTTGGATACTGATTTAATTCTAAAGTACCTTTTTTAACATATTCAGCATAAAGATTATTATCTTTTGATATTTCAATAATATTATTTGAAAGATTTTTTAAATTATTTATATCCAAATAAACTGCTCCATCATTACAACTCGCTCTTGCCCAATCAGCATCTGTTACAAACAATACTTTTTCCATTTGCCATGCTTCAACGAAATTATTACTGAAACTTTCTAATGCAGCAATATTAATCATAGCATCTGAATCATCGATTATATCAGCAACTTTTTCATTCTCTACCCTACCTATATTAATTATATATTTTTCTAAGTTTCTTTTTTTAATTTCATTTAAAACTTCTACCGCATAGCTATTATCATCCAGTGTCACAAAGAAACGAATATTATATACTTTATTCTTTAATATTTCACTAACAATATCAACTAATAAATGCTGTCTTTTATTTGGATGTGCACTTCCTAAATATAATATATTAAATAGCTTTTTATCTGTATCCAAATTATTATTTTTATAACTTTTTTTAACTAAAGAATTTACTGCCATTTTTACTGTATATACAGAACTCTTATCAAAATTATATAGAGACTTCGCTCTATTAGCCAATACTTCTGTTTCAAAAATAACTATATTACTTAATCGCAAATTTTTATACCTATAATAGTCTTTTAATAGTTTTATTTGTTTATTCATAAAATTTAAGTGCTTCCAAAAATCAATCTCGGGATAAAAAAGATTTGAATAAGCACAGCCTGTTATTGTAAAGTTACTCCAGCTGAGAAATGGTACTGTCCCAAATAATGTAAAAATAAGAACATCTTTTTTTCTTTTAAAGAAAAATAATTCAAACTTTAACCGTGCTAAAAAAGTATTTTCTACAACAACAACATTATACCCTTTATCTTCGCAAATCTTTAACAAATTATCATTATTTCTAATAATAAAGATTATCTCTTTGCTCTGAAGTTGCTTTATATCAATATTTAAGATAAAATTAATACTATTTTGTAATCCACCACCAGAATGTATCGGAACTAAATTTATATAAATTTTTTTCATTTTCATAAATTTTCCTCACTTATTTGTTCCAAAAGCTCTAAATATTTACACGCTCTACTTTCTGCAGATTCAAAAAATTTTAATCTACTAACACCATTTGAAACTAAGGATTCGCTAAGTTCCTTATTTCGTATCAAATCCATTATTTTTTCTACAATATCATATTCATCCAAGGGGTTAAAGTACAAAGCAGCATTTTCACAAACATCTCTTGAAAATGAAAAATCTGATGTTAAAATAGGAAGATTAAGTTTCATAGCTTCAGGGTATGAAGCCGAAAAAGTTTCCAGCAAGGTAGGAAAAAATAATGCATCACACTGAGAATAAATAGAAGGACAATTCTTCTGTACAACAGTTCCTAAATTTAAAATATTATCTTTAAAATCATAAAACAGTTCATCATAACTTTTTGCATCAATGGTTAATACAAATTCAATATTATATTCTTTATATTTTTTCAATAAAGGTATTATTTTACTAATAATTTTAAGGTTCTTATGTGAATAATTATGTGAAATTAAAACGAATCTAAAAGTCTTAGTAGTTTTTTTAGGTAATGCAAGATAATACTTATTTGTTACTAGTAAATAATCTTTATCATCAAAAATTGCACTATATGTATTCCCAATCACAAATATTGGTTTATTAATATATAAAAATTTTATAATTTTATTTTTAGCATCATTTGTCTCAACAACATAATGGTTAGTATTATGTTTAATAAAAAATTTTTTATAGATTACTTCTAATTTTACTTTTAATAAGCTAAAAAAAGGCAACTCCCCAAAGGCAACTGAATTAGGATTATAAATCCATCCAGTAGCTAACCCCATTAAATGTTTACTTTTAGGAGTCCAATAAGATGGTCCAAAAACAGTAAAAACAATATCTGGATTAATTCTCTTTTCAAGTCCATTTAAAGTAGCATAAGTTTCTAATTTATGAAAAATTGATGCAGGAGAATATTTAATTGAATAAAATTTGAAATTACTAGGAAAAAGTTTATAAGAAATTTGTTTTTCAATTTCACTAGAAAGAAATATATAATAAGAGTTATTTCTCTTTAATTTCTTAATTTCATCAATAAAAGATAACGCAACTTGAACTCCTCCACCTACAAAGAGATTTGATGTATTAATTATTATTTTCATAAAATACCTTTATTATGACTTAAACAAAAAGATAAATATTTTTCTGCAATAATCTCTATCTTTAAATTTTCATTAATAGATTTAGCTTCATCCGACATACTATCACGTAAGTATTTGTCAGTAGCCAACAGTTTTAATTTTTCAATAAATAATTCCTCTCTATCAATAGGTATTAGGAATCCATTTTTTCCATTATTTATTAATTCACTAGGACCTGTCTCACAATCAAAACTTATACAAGCAACACCTGCTGACATGGCTTCCGCTAAAGCATTTGGGAATCCTTCAGATAAAGAGGTAAATGCGAATATTGATGCTTTTGCCAACCACAAGTCAACATCCTTAACTTCTCCTAAGAACTCAACTGATTTTTCCATTTGTAAAGTTTTAACTTTTCTTTTAAGATCATCTAATAAAGCACCATCACCTAAAAACACCATTCTCCATTCAGGAAGATTAGCTTTAGAAAATATATCTAAAAGATTTGTTTGTCCCTTCAATGGATGTAAACGACCTACATTTATAATAATTTTTTCTCTTGCTACATTAACAAATCGTTTTACGTCCTTTAAAGGGTTAGGGATTACAAGTATATTACTATTCTTTGTTTCTCTTTCTAAAACTTCTTTAGCCAATATCGTTTGTGCAACGATACCATCAGCATATTTATATGTTAATCTTCTTAAATGTTTAATCATAAATGGCACTTTGCTATTAGGGTTACTTCTATCAGAAATATATACTCTCTGATTTAAGCCACGTGTAGCTAAAAGTGTAAAAATATTATATTTTTCCATAAAACTTAATACAAAATCAGAAGATAAGTCATTTAAAAGATTTCTTAATGTAAAAAATAATTTTATTTCATTTTTAATTTTATTAATTTTTCCTTTATTTTCAAAACCTAACTCAATAATCTTTACATTTTCATGAATCATATAAAAATGTTTACATTTTACTAATAATATTAAGGTAACATCATTACCTGAAATTGCCCAATTATTGATAAGCTCAGACATTACACGTTCAGCACCACCTTGTTTCATTGTTGGAATGATTAAAGAAATTTTCACTTGACTTCCTTTTTTTGAAATTTAACGAATAGAACCATTAGAACCATACTCCAAAGGATTGCTCTATATGCACTAAATAACATACCTCGTCCCATATAAAAAGCTACTCCACCTAAAGTAATAGCAATAATTATCCAATAAAGATTTTGTTTACTATTTAATTCATTTTGAAGTTTTTTAAAAAAAACACCCAATAAAAACATAACTATAAAAGTTCCATTTTTCCCAAAGTTTAAATATATATCGGCAAGAATTGTTGTTCCCTCTCCCGAAACAGCATCTTCTCCAAATCTTAAATATGTTAAATAGTTGGGGGAAGAGATTTCATATTCTTCCATCCCACTAACTGCCAAATAATATGATTGAGCAAAAGGAACTGCACCTAGGATAGGTCCAATCCATAACTGTCCTAAAAATAAGTTTTCATCTTCTTTTACATAGTTTAAAGACATATACAGTGTCCGTACACTATTTGCTAAACTTTCAGTCAATTCATAACTAGATGCATCACCTATTTCTTTGACCCCTGCAACTATTATATTTTCAGAACCACTACTTCCACGTCCTGCACCAATTACTGTTAATATAGCTGCACCCATGATTAAAAATATAAAAAATTCTAAAAATCGAATGGGTCTTACAAAAGAACCAATTAAAATGAATAATACCATTACCAGTTGCATCGGTCCACCTCTATCTCCTGCCATAAGAAATATTAAAATATAACTAACAATAATTAGTAAAAATAATTTATTCATTTTTACTAAAATAGAAAAAATACCCTTATTCGCTACTCTTCTTCCATCTAATATTACTAAAATACTTAAAAGTATTAAAGAAATTGTAAATAGTAACTGTATATATCCAGATATCCCTGTACCTGCAGCAGAACCACCCTCTCCTTTATACACACTACCTGTAAAAAAACTACTTCCAACTGTTCCTAAAAAAGCAAGAAAAAGAAAAACTGTTATATACAGGAGAAGCTTATAATTAATAATATATTCTACTTTACTTTCTTTAATTTTATTTAAAATTGAATTCCCTAAAAACCAAAATATTATACTAAGTACAGATAACCATGTACCGTAATTCATATAATATAAACTATTATAATATTGTTCCTTTAATCGTATTGGTTCAATATCATTGACAGTTAACATAAAAGGCCATTGTAAATGCACAATCATAAAGCCTAATATGAATAATATATCCAAACGAAACCAATTTTTTTGATTTTCATTAACTAAATGTATAATAAAAGCAATTATAAATAAAATTAAATAATTAATTATTTCCTCTGTATTTAAAGTGCTTTTTAGAGAAGGTTCTATTAGTATCAAGATATAAATAATTAAACTATATAAACCTATTGTGATTATCCTTTTTTCATTTAACTCTGCCATTTTTCATACCACATTTCAAACATTAAAATAAACCATAATCGTTGTACATTCTCTTTCTTTCCCAAAAAGTACGCATCTCTTTGAAGAATCACTTCTTCCACATTAAAAATACCTTCCCTTCCTAACCTCTCTCTTGAAAGATAATTTAAAAAGTACTCTTTTAATTCATCCTTAAACCAACTCATTAAAGGAACAGCAAAACCCATTTTAGGCCTATCCATTAATTCTTTCGGTAAATATTTATGTGTAATTTGCTTTAATAGCCACTTCTTATCACCATTTCGATACTTTAAAGAAGATGGTAATTGTGCTACGAACTCAAGAATTCGAAAGTCTAATAAGGGTTCTCGTCCTTCTAAACTTACTGACATTGTTGCTCTATCTACTTTTGTAAGAATATCATCAATCATATAGGTTTGTGAATCTATCGCAAGCATTTGATTTATATCATCATTCATATTATTCAAGTGTATACTGTTATCAAAACTATTCGTAAGAAGTTTTCTTTTTTTTATTAATAATTTATTAATTTCGATATCAGTATATGGTTGACTTAAATATTTCATTATATCTATGATATTTTCACTGGATAAAAGTGCTTTTATCTTTTCAAGTTTTGTTTCAACATTACCTATTTTATGAGAGAATGGTATATTTTTAGCATCAATTCTATTTAAAATAGCAGTCGCACTTTTTTTCAAAGGTAAAGGTATCTTTGAAACTATATTAGAATACTTTAATGCCTTATCGTATTTTCCATATCCAGCAAAAACTTCATCCCCACCATCTGCACTTAATGCAACATCTACTTTTTTCTTTGCTAGTTGACTAACTAAAATCGTAGGTATTTGAGAACTATCACCAAATGGCTCATCGTATATAGTTGCTAAAGTAGGGATAATTTCCAAAGCATCTTTTTGGGTACAATAGTATTCCGTATGATTTGATCCAATATGACTAGCAACTTGCTTTGCATAAGGTGCTTCATCAAAACCTTTTTCCTCAAATCCAATGGTAAAGGTATTTAATGTTTTATCACTACCATCTTGTAGCATTGCTGCGACCGTTGAGCTATCATACCCTCCACTTAAAAATACACCCACAGGAACATCCGAGACCATCCGATATTTAAATGCAGATTTAAATAATTTTTCTGTTTCAGATATAGCATCTTCTTCATTTAATATCAATTTAGGTTTATTATAAAACTCAATAATATCCCAATACTTTTTTTCACTAATATTCTTTGACACAATATCTATTTCTAAGTAATGACCTGATTTCAATTTATAAGTATTCTCATAAATTGAATAAGGTTGCATAATATATCCATATTGTAGATATCCCCCTAATGCATCTATATTAATATCCTTTTTAAAAGACTTATTTTTATGAAAACTCTTTAGCTCACTACTAAACATAAATAGACCATCATCCCAATACCAATATAATGGTTTAACCCCAACCCTATCGCGTATTAATATTAATTTTTCTTTTTCTTTGTCATATATAGCGATGGCAAACATTCCATTGAATTTTTTAACAGCATCAATACCCCACTCAGCATACGCTTTTAATATCACCTCTGTATCAGAATGAGAAATAAAAGTGTAGTGTCTTGCTTCTAGTTCACTTTTAATTTCTTTAAAATTATAAACTTCACCATTATAAACAATTTCATACTGATTATACTCCATAGGCTGATGTCCACCTGAAGATAAATCTAGTATGGAAAGCCGTGTATGTCCCAATCCTAAACTCAATGATTGAGTATCGTAAAACTTAACCCCCATATCATTCGGACCTCTATGTGCTAATGTAGAAGTCATTCTTCTTAATGTACTCTCAGATGCTTTCGACTTATAATCTATAAAACCTGTTATTCCACACATATTTTTTTCCTTTTCAACTTCTGAAAATAATTTA
>CAZHYX010000102.1:0-1687 GCA_964536675.1 uncultured Flavobacteriaceae bacterium | reverse complement strand
ACAAAAAACATACTACCTATAATTATTTTTAAAATATAAGTAAATTTCTTATAATAATTTACTTCACTAATACTTCTTATCCTAGATAAATATGGGAAAAAGACTTGATTTATCATAGCCCCTAGAGAAGATATAGCCCCTATCACTTTTTCTGCAATTGAATAATATCCAACAATAGTATTATCAGTAAACACTCCTAATATTAAGAGATTACTAGAGGTATAAAAAACGACTACAATCCTTGAAATAAATATATGCCAACCTTTTTTAAAATAACTTTTAAGAACTGTAAGTTTTTGGATACGAAAAGACACTCCAAAATTATTTTTTATATATAGTAAAGAAATGATTCCTGAAATAATAAATCCTAGAGCATTAAATAAGGGGACAAGGTAATAATCTTCCTTTTCTTTTACAAAAATAAAAATGGCAATTAAAAAAATACTTTTTGCTAAAATATTTAAAATTGCTATAGAACGCATTTTTTCCATCCCTTGAAAAAACCAGATAGGAAACAATGCTTGCCCTATGACAATACCAAATGTTAAATAATAAATTTTCCAATCTTGACTTAGCCTATCAAATACTAAGATAAGTAATGTTAGAAGTAAGAATCCTACTGAGACTAATATAAACTTAACTGTCAAAACAGCAGAGAATATATCGCTAACTTTAGATATTGACTCTCTATTTATAGATATTTCATCTGTAGCAATTAAATTAAAACCATAATCACTCAATATCATAAAATACATAATTAAAGCTGTAGCAAATGCTAAAAGTCCATAAAGCTCAATCCCTATTACCTGTATTAAATAAGGAATAGTCAATAAGGGTAATATAAAATTCATAGCTTGTAAAGCTGATAATGAAAATAAATTAGATAATAATGTTTTATTATCTTTATTACTAAATTTATTTTTTATAATTTTAAACATAATATCTATTTTACTTTATTTATTTTTTACACCACAAAAGTCAATCACTATCTTACTTTTGGAAATTTCTAACTTTTTAAATTCATGATGTCCAACTAAAAAAACAATTACATCTGCTTGATTAACCCCATCTTTATAATCCATAATTTTAAATTCAGAAAAAGTCTCAATATTTGGTTCAACAGCTAAAACATCTATATCTGAAGCAATTAATTGACGAGTAATATAAAGGGCAGGAGATTCACGTAAATCATCAATATTAGGTTTAAATGCTAAACCCATACATGCAACACGTGCTTTTCGTTTATGTTTTTTTTCAAATGTTAGTACTGCATTTTTAACTTTTTCTATAGCCCACTGAGTTTTATAAGTATTTACCTCTCTAGCTGTGCGAATAATCTTAGCATCATCACCCCCAGCATGTACAATAAACCATGGGTCAACAGCAATACAATGTCCACCAACACCAGCACCTGGTTGTAAAACATTAACTCTAGGGTGTCTGTTCGTCAATCGAATAAGCTCCCAAACATCAATACCAAACTTATCACATAAAATAGAAAGCTCATTTGCAAAAGCAATGTTCACATCTCTAAAAGAGTTTTCTGTAAGTTTTGCCATCTCAGCTGTCTTTGCATCTGTTGAAAGCACTTCTCCATCTACAAATGTCTTATAAAACTCAACTGTCTTTTCCGTAGCCTCAACTGTTGTACCCCCAACAATACGGTCATTTTCAACCAATTCTCGCA
>CAZHYX010000101.1:0-9877 GCA_964536675.1 uncultured Flavobacteriaceae bacterium | reverse complement strand
CAAAATAAATTTACATCACCAACATGATAGTTTTTCTTAAACATGGCAAATAAACGATGTGGGAATCTAGGTAAGGTTGTCCAAACCATACCATCCATTACCTCAATTTTTAATGCTTTGTCATAAATTTTACCATTGCTGTACAAAAACCCTTTATGATCCTTTCTTTTAGTATATTTGTTAGCATCCCAAGTAATTGGGTTTGATGTTACTTTGCCTTTATACCACTTGGTATAACTTTTTGGTAATTTTTTTCTTTTATAGGTATTCCATGAAACGAATCCGCCAGTTTCATCCGATTTAGTCATCGGCTGAATAGTTTTATATTCATCTTTACTGATACCAATTCCAGGAATATAAGCAGCTATTAATTGTTTCTGTAAAGGTTTATCATCAAAAAATTCTTTTAATAATAATCTAGCATGTGTTGAGCCTTGACTATGTCCGGCTATAATAATTGGGCGTCCTTTATTATATTCTTTTAAATAGACTTTAAAAGCAGCTTTTACATCGCTATATGCCAATGTTAATGCTTCTTTTCCTCCATTTTCTAATTGGTAATACGAACGCAAATGTGCTTGACGATATAAGGGAATATACAGCTTACCTGAAGTTGCCCAAGCCGAGGCTTGAAAATCAACTGTTGCATTTAAAACTTTCGCATTTTGTAGTGAATCAGTAATAGCAATATTCCAACGAATATCTTTTTTATCAGTAATTAATGTAGGATACACATAAAAAACATCTACTTCTAATTCAGTAATAGAATTTGGAATTAACTCTTTGAGTTTTTTAGTATATTTTGAAGGTAAAACAGCCCAACTATCTTCATCTTGATAATCAGGTTTGTCAGCAATTTTCTCTAAAGAAAAAGGTTCTGTTACATAAATTGATGTTGATTTACAACTTACCAGAACAATAAAATAACAAATGCTTATGAGTTTATAAAAATAATGTTTTTGTTTAAACATTTATCTTCTACTTCTTTTTATAAAGCATTGGGTTCAACTCATCATCATTATACATTTTCATTTGTTTATATACTTTCATAAATTTTTTGCCTTGAGAAATATCTTGCAATAAATCATCAATTGCTGAAGACAGGTCTTCGCGCTGTTCTAACAATATATTGAGTTTTTGTTGGCAATTAGACCTATGCTGTTCAGAGGCAGATTCACGGTTTGCTTCTTCAGTCATATGGTAAATCTTTAATGCAAGAATAGATAATCTGTCTATTGCCCAAGCCGGACTCTCAGTATTTATTCTAGCACCTTGTTGAACCTCTACATTTTTAGACAAATCTAGATAATAGCTATCAATATATTCTACCATATCAGTTCTGTCTTGATTTGAAGCGTCAATTTTACGCTTTAATGCTAATGCTTCAACAGGATTGATATCTGGTAAACGGATAATATCTTCATAATGCCATTGTACAGTATCTATCCAAGATTTTCTGTAAAGTAAATGTGTTAATTCTGTTTTATTATACGGATTTTCAAAAGGTTGATCAACACTATCTATAACATGATATTTTTTGATTACTGTATCAAAGAGTGTATTGAATTCTGTAGCGTTCATATATTTAACTTTTAGGAAAATTTTCTTTCAATAAGTGTTATTAGACGTTCTTCATACTCTTCTTTATCTGTCCAATTATAATTAGGCTTTACTTTATTATGTATAAACTCTTTGGCTTCTTTTTCAGTTTTAAAAGTGTTAAGTTGAGATAATGTACTATTAAAATTTGATTGGTCAAAATTAAATAAATGCTTTACAAAAGCGATTCTATCATTCAATCCGACTTGAATCGTATTTTTTACGAGCTTATCATTTAAAGTCCTCTTTTCATTCCCTTTTTTGTCATCATCTTCAAAGAGTGAAGCTGTTTTATCTGCCGAAATGGAATCTTTAAACTCCTCTTTAGAACTGATTTGATTTGTTTTTAGGCTTCCAATATCTATTTTAACTGAATCGAATTTTGGTTCAAAAATATCTTTACTTTCTACTTTTTTAGGCGCTACCTTCTCCTCTAGTTTAATTTCAGGCTTGACTTCTTTATCAATATTTGTTATAGTTTCTTTTTTAATTACAATTTGATCTATTTTCTTTAATAACTCTTCTTTAGAGGTTTCAAGATTAGGTGTTGTTGCTACATAGTCATCCAAAAAAGCCAACACAGACAATTTTTCATAAAGCTCTTTGGCTTTTTCCTTTAAAGCCAAGGCTTCATGCCTATTTTTCATCTGTAAAATACTATGAGCCAAACTCACTAACTCCGCTTCTAGTTTTTTGTGCATAAATTGATGCCTTTAATTAAAAATGGAACACTATTTTTAATAAATTTGTTTTCAATAAAAAGTCGAAATTCAAATCATTAATCTTTCAACGCCGAAAATTACAAAATGTTTCTTGAAAATACAGTAAATCACGCAGAACAATTTGGTTGGATAGAAGTAATTTGCGGTTCAATGTTTTCCGGTAAAACTGAAGAATTGATTCGGAGACTAAAACGTGCACAATTTGCAAAACAAAAAGTAGAGATTTTTAAACCTGCCGTTGATACACGATATGATGAAGAAATGGTAGTATCACATGACTCTAACGAAATACGCTCAACACCTGTTCCTGCAGCAGCAAATATTAGATTGTTGGCAAATGATGTAGAGGTTGTTGGTATTGATGAGGCTCAGTTTTTTGATGATGAAATTGTTACTGTTTGTAATGATTTAGCCAATAAAGGTATACGAGTAATTGTTGCCGGTTTAGATATGGATTTTAAAGGAAATCCGTTCGGACCCATGCCTGCATTAATGGCTACTGCCGAATATGTTACTAAAGTACATGCTGTGTGTACTACTACAGGAAATTTAGCACATTACAGCCATAGAAAAGTTAAAAATGATGATGTGGTTTTTTTAGGTGAAACCGAAGAATACGAACCATTAAGTAGAGCTGCTTACTACAAAGCCATACTTAAAGAAAAAGTTAAAGACATGAATGTTGATGCTGAAGAAATCTCTTCTAAAGAAAAATAAATGTCTAAAACTCAGGAAACTGTATTAGAAATAGATTTAGATGCACTTAAACATAATTTTGAGTATCTAAAATCTAAAATTTATAATAATACTAAAATTTTGGCTGTTGTTAAAGCTTTTGGTTATGGTACTGATGCCTGTGAAATTGCAAAATGCCTAGAATACCTAAAAGTTGACTATTTAGCAGTTGCTTATACAAAAGAAGGTGTCACATTAAGAGATGCCGGGATAAAAACGCCTATTCTAGTATTACACCCTCAAATTACAGACTTTAAAACTATTATTGAAAATTACTTAGACCCTAATTTGTATAGTAAAAGAGTATTAAATGCTTTTGTGGCTGTTGCTGAAGGGGAGCATCAAAAAAACTATCCTGTTCATATCAAATTTAATACCGGTTTAAATAGATTGGGTTTTAAAGAAGACGCTCTTCCTTATATTATTGCTAAAATTAAAAGTACAACTTCAATAAAAATAGTCTCTGTTTTTTCACATTTAGTAGCAAGTGAAGATTTGAATGAAGTAGCATTTTCTAAACAACAAATTAATTCATTTAAAAAGATAGCTACGCAAGTTATTGACCAACTTAATTACAGACCTTTATTGCATATGCTCAATACTTCAGGAATTCTAAATTATCCTGAAGCACAATTTGATATGGTCAGGGCTGGCATTGGTTTATACGGGTTTGGAAATAATGAAACTGATACTAAAAAATTACTAAATGTAGCCTCCTTAAAATCTATAATTTCTCAAATCCACCATATCAAAAAAGGAGAATCTGTAGGGTATAACAAAGCTTTTATTGCAGGTCATACTATAAAAACAGCAACCATACCTATTGGTCATGCAGATGGTATACATAGAGCTTTTGGTAATGGGAAAGGTTTTGTTACCATAAAAGGTAAAAAAGCTTCAATTGTCGGTAATGTATGTATGGATATGTTAATGGTTAATATTAGTGATATTGATTGTAATGAAGGTGATGAAGTTATCCTTTTTAACAGTCAGGAAATGGTTAATGAATTGGCAAAAAACATCAACTCTATCCCTTATGAGGTTCTAACTGCAATTTCACAAAGGGTGAAGAGAATTGTTAAATGATTATGTATTTTACTATATTGCATACTATTAACCAATTTAAAACTATTAATCATGTTAAAAGAATTTAAAGAATTTATTACAGGCGGTAATGTTATAGAGTTTGCTGTTGCTGTAATTATGGCAGGAGCTATTGGTCTTGTTGTTACTGGATTTGTAAATGATATTATTATGCCAATTGTAGGCCAGTTTACAGGAGGAATGGATTTCTCTCAGATGAAACACGTACTATCTGCTGCTGCTGGTGTTGAAGGTGAAGATGGATATAAAGCTGAAAATGCAATTATGTATGGTAAATGGATTAATTCTATCATTAATTTAATCATTGTAGGTTTTGTTATGTTTATGATGATAAAATCTTATAATAAAATGAAAGCGAAAGCTGAAGAAGCTGCGCCAGCTGGACCATCTGATACTGATTTATTAACTGAAATTAGAGATCTTTTGAAAAAATAGCATTTATTGTATTAGATATTATTTTGTTAAAAGCCCGAACTCCCGATAACTATTGGGATTGTTCGGGTTTTTATTTGCCCTTT
The DNA here is from genome assembly GCA_964536675.1 of uncultured Flavobacteriaceae bacterium. GTDB lineage: Bacteria > Bacteroidota > Bacteroidia > Flavobacteriales > Flavobacteriaceae > Aureibaculum. The sequence continues at coordinate 5,199 of CAZHYX010000101.1, read as the reverse complement.
TTTATCCTTTTAGATTCATATACCTCTGCAATTGTAGGGTTTTCAATAACGTTTTTTAATAAGATCATCTCATCGTTTTTAGCAACATTCCCTGTTTCTACTACTTTGAAATAAATACCACTTTTAGTAGAATTCCAAAATTGTTTGATGATTTTCGGGTTGTTAAACCTGATACCCAATTTATAACATGGTTCTCTGGGTTTAGTAACTTCAATTTTGGCTTCGCCTAATTGATAAATATTGCCTATTTGTATCTTGGTTTCGTTTAGATTTGTAATGGTTAAATTTTCACCAAACATACCATAGTTCCAATCTAGATCAGGATATAATTCCTTCCAATATTTATAATGACCCTCACTATAGCCATAAACTGCTTGTTCAATGCCTCCATGATATTTTCTGTCAACAACATTATCATTCTGAACATCTTCTATATCTAAAAAAACTGGTTTTTGTACAGGGTATTTAAAAATACCTGTTTCAACGAGTTTCTTACGCCATTGTATTTGTTTTCTTTCTCCTAGATTTACTGATATTACTTTCATAGAACTAATTTACACTAAGGTACATTTCTTTTATAGACACGAATTAGCATAAATTATTTTAGACCTGACAGGTTTTTGAAACCTGTCAGGTCTTAGTTCTTGTTACTTAAAAAAAGCTGCTATTTTTCTATCATTAGATAAACGTGGTATTTTATTTTGTCCGCCTAATTTTCCAACAGATTTCATATAATTTTGGAATCCGTCTTTTTTTACCTTCGTAATAACTAATGGTCTTAATATCTTACCTTCTATTAAATCAAAATAATAGGAATTTTGTTGTTGCATAAAGGCATCCATTTTAACAGCAAAATCATTTATATTTTTAGGTTCGTTTTCAAATTCAATAAACCATTCGTGATAAGGCAGTCCGTTTTTAGGGTTAGTCTGTGGTGCCACAGTAAACTCATTTACAGTAATGTCTGTTCCTTCAACAGTTTCCTTTAATGCATGTTCAACTTCTTTTGCAATAACATGCTCACCAAAAGCTGAAATATAATGCTTTATTCTACCGGTAACTATTATTCTGTGTGGTTTTAATGAAGTGAATTCTACTGTATCTCCAACATTATAAGCCCATAATCCCGCATTTGTAGAAATTATCAGTACATAATTGATTCCTAATTTAACATCAGCTATTGCAATTCTATTCGGGTTTTCATTATGAAATTCGTCTGCTTTAATAAACTCATAAAAAATACCTCCATTTAATAGTAAAAGCATTCCTTTTTCATCTTGTTTATCCTGAAAAGCAAAGAATCCTTCAGAAGCAGGAAATAACTCTATAGAGTCTACTTTTTTCCCAATCAATTTTTCAAACTTATTCCGATAAGGTTCATAATTTACGCCTCCATAAACGAATAAATTAAAATTTGGAAAAATCTCACTAATACTTTTACCTGTTTTTGTCCTTAATTTTTCAAAATACATCTGCACCCAAGATGGAATTCCACTAATAAGTGTCATATTTTCCTTTAGCGTTTCTTCAACTATTGCATCTACTTTAGTTTCCCAATCATCAATACAATTAGTTTCCCAACTTGGCATTCTATTCTTTTGTAAATAACCCGGTACATAATGAGCTACAATACCTGATAATCGCCCTGTTTTAATTCCGTTTTTCTCATCAATAACAGGGCTGCCTTGTAAAAAAATGAGTTTCCCATTTACAAAATCGGCATTACCGGTTTCGGCTATATACATCAATAATGCATTACGAGCTGCTTTGATATGAAATGGCATAGATGCCTTTGTTAAAGGAATATATTTAGCGCCCGAGGTAGTACCTGAGGTTTTAGCGAAATATAAAGGTTTGCCTTTCCAAAGTACATTTGATTTTCCTTCTAATATTTGTTCTATATAAGGTTTTAATGCCTCATAATCTCTCACCGGAACTTGATCTTTAAAATCTTGATAAGAGAAAATTGCACTAAAATCATGATCTTTACCAAAAGAGGTATGTTTAGCTTGTGTTATTAATTTTATAAAAACCTTTTGCTGTGTTTTTTCAGGCTGGTTTGCCCATTTATAGATTCGTTTCTGAATTCGCTTAGCAATATGTACGGCAAAAATAGATTTTATGCCCATTACTCAAAGTTTATATAATTCATAGGATTTACTGGAAAACCATCATTCCATAACTCAAAATGTAAATGTGGGCCAGTTGACAAAGTTCCTGTTGACCCTGCATTAGCTATTGCTTCGCCTGATTTTACCAAATCACCTTGTTCTTTGTGTATGGAAGCATTGTGTTTATATACAGATAAAAACCCTTTAGCGTGTTCTAAAATAATTACAAATCCTGTTTCTGCTGTAAAACCAGTAAATATAACGGTTCCATCAGCTACAGCCTTAACAGGCGTATCTTTTTGTACTGCTATATCTATGGCATAATGTTTTTCTTTAGGGTTATAAGTATCAGTTATCTTTCCTGAAATAGGTGCAAAGAAAACGATGTCTGTTTTTTTGACTGCTTTTTCAAAAACATTATATCGCTCTTCACGTTCAACATCTTCTCTAAAAGTTGAATCTATTGGTGTAATAGCAAAATCGGCATCTTCAATACGTAGCTGTTCAGCGATAGAATCTTTATTTATAATTGTGCTTTTAATTTCGCCTGTTAATACTTGTTGGATGTTTTGTATATATACATCATTAACCGTCAATTGTTGTTGTAATGAGTCTACTTTATATACCAAGTCAGACGCTCTTTTTTTAAGTGCTGAAGAGGAATATCCCGGTATATACTCACGTAAAGGTGTAAATGCCATAATCATTGCAGTAAGACCCACTAATAAAATAGAAATAACGCCCCCTAAAACAATAACATTTAATCGGTTTAATTTGAATGAAAATCGCTCTTCAAAAGTATCTTCATTCAAAACTACAAAGCGATACTTAAATGTGAGTTTTTCTTTAAGTTTATTTGTATTTTTTTTCTTTTTTATCATGTGAATAGTGTCTCTAAAAGACACTTCAAAATTTAAAAACAAATATACAACGGAATTTTGAGTTTCTAATTATAACGGAAACCCTATAAGAAAGTTAATTTTTATAAAAATTCATTTCATCAATATACTGCCAAACATGACAAGGTAGTAAGGGTTGGATATTTTTTTTATCTGCAATGGCTTTTCTGATAAATGTTGATGAAACTTCCATAATTGGAGCATCTATTTTATGGATTTTGGGATGGTTTTCAAATTGTGTATTTATTTTTTCACCTTCAACAACTCTTGGATACACATAAATATGGTGATTCTCTAAGATAACTTCATGATTTTTCCATTTATGGAAAGATTTTAAATTATCAGTTCCCATAATTAAATTAAAGGTGTGTTGAGGATATTTTTCTGAAATATGTGCTAGTGTATTTATCGTATAATTTGGCTGTGGAAGCCTAAATTCAATATTTGAAGGTTTTAGTTTTGGATATTCTTCCGTGGCTATTTGAACCAATTGATAACGATGGTTATCTGCCAATAAGGATGCTTTTTTCTTAAACGGACTGTGAGGTGTAACAACCATCCATACTTCATCTAAATCAGAGAATTCAACTAGATGATTGGCAATTGCCATATGCCCAATATGAATAGGGTTAAATGTGCCGAAATACAAGCCTATATTCATGCTTTTATTTATTATATTCATGCTTTCTAATCTTTCGACTGCGCTCAAGGTGACATTGTAGTTTAATTTTTAACCTTTTTATTTTTCTTACCATCAGTAGAAACCTCCCTTTTAGAGGTTGAAGGGCTTACAAATTCTGCCACAAGACATTCTGCTTCTTTCAATGCAACCTCTAGATTGTGATTTTTGATAATTTTGTCGAATTGTGGAGCAGTTGCTAATTCAACGGATGCCTTAGCAATACGCATATTAATTTTGTCATCACTTTCAGTTTTTCGTTTTTTAAGCCGAATTTTCAGCTCATCTACACTTGGCGGCTTTACAAAAACGGCTAAGGTTTCTTCTGGGAACTTCTTTTTAATTCGCAATCCACCCACCACATCTATATCAAAAATAACATGCTTCCCTTTTGCCCAAATACGCTCTACTTCACTTTTTAACGTACCATAAAAGCAATCTCTATACACCTCTTCCCACTCTAAAAAGGCTTCCTTTTTTATATTGTTCTTAAATTCTTTAATTGATAGATAATAATAGTCTTTTCCTTCAATTTCTTCACCTCTTCTTTCTCTAGAAGTTACAGAAACAGAAAATTCTAAATTCAGAGAATCTAAACCTAACAAATGCCTAACAATTGTCGTCTTACCTGACCCCGAGGGTGCCGAAAAAACTAAGAGTTTTCCTTTCTTTTTAGTTAATTTTCTTTTAGATTTCATGCTTTAACTATCTATTTCTAATAATATTGAATAAATACCTATCAGTCTTTTTTAATTTATTTATAAAACTATTAGTATACTGGTTATTAATGATTTATACAGCATTTAATTGTTTTTCATACTAAGTAGTATGTTTTTTTACTATATTTTTTATTATCAAAATTTGTAATTCAATGAGAAGCTGAACTGAATTCAGCTTTCTGTAAAAATAAATTTTACAGAACATTTAACAATTGTTCTTTTATTTTTTCTAACTCGTCTTTCATCTGTACAACTACTTTTTGCATAGGTGCAAAATTAGATTTTGAGCCGGTTGTATTTATTTCTCTACCTATTTCTTGAGAGATAAAGCCTAATTTTTTTCCATTAGACTCATCACTATTCAATTCTTGTAAAAAATAGTCGAGATGGTTATTTAATCGCACTTTTTCTTCGGTGATGTCTAACTTTTCTAAATAATAGACCAATTCTTGCTCAAATCTATTCTCGTCAACTGTTTGCTTTAGTTCTGAGATTGCTTTTCTCAAGCGTTCGCGCACATTTATCAAGCGTTCTTCGTCTAGACTTTCTACATCTACTGATAATTGCTGAATAGTTTGAATACGATTGGTAAAATCTTGTTGTAACATATTCCCTTCATCATTTCTAAATTTTATCGCTTTTTGAATAGCTTTATCTATAGTTTTATCTATTTCAGACCATTGATCTTCATCTAATTCCTCACGCTCTGTTTTTAAGGCATCCGGTAAAGGCATGGCTACTTCTAAGCTGCTTTCAGGCGATGTAACGGCAATTGCTCTTAATTGATCAAT
>CAZHYX010000100.1:0-9901 GCA_964536675.1 uncultured Flavobacteriaceae bacterium | reverse complement strand
CCTTGTAAAGCATCAACTCCTAACCCTCTTTTCGCAAAAACCTCCCATATTAAACATTGATCTTCTCCTCCAGTCAAAGCAGTATCGGCTGCTAAAATTGCATCTCTACCATCTACAAATCCTGGACTACAAGGTTGTAATTTTAACCCATCAATTACAATTTGCATAACTTTATTATTTCCACCTGTGCCATTAAATAGGTCTGGATCAAAACCATACTTATCTATATAAGCCCATGTCAAATCCCATAAAACAGTAGCCCAGACAAAACCTATATTATGAACAATTTCATTCCATAATATGTCATCCCCATTTGCATCTTGACCCAATACAGTAACGTCATTAGTAGCATTATAAGTAAAGTTATTTACATTAAAATCTGTACTATATCTTGCTGGTCGTATTCCAAGTCCATCAATATCTTGACCAATAACATAAGTTCCAATACCACGACCTGTTTCTGGCAAATCTGACGGTTTCATAGTCATTATTAAAGTAAAAAAGTCTGACCATCCTTCTCCCATTTGCTCATTATTGTTTAAACAGTTTGAATTATTTGAGCCGCCTGTAAGTCTAACGGAAATACCATGTCCATATTCATGAGCAATAATACCATTATCTAAATCACCATCAATAGAAAAAGGAGGAGTCTCAATTATTGATCCATTTACCGTTGCTGCACTAAGCAACTCATTAATTATTGCCTCTCCATCGGTTTGACTTACCATTATTGAAGGTATTGTAACGTTACTTCCATCTTCACCAGGTCCCATTGAAATAGGAGCTCCTGGAACATTATTTACCATAATAACAGCTATAGCGCCTTCGGCTTCAGCAGCAAGTACTTTAAATCCGAATTCACAATCTCCTCTTCTAATTATCGCAATTTTACCATTTAATAAAGCACCATTTGTAATGGGGTCACAGGCATCATTTGCGTCTGTTGAAGTTCCGGCATTATCATCTTCTAGTAAAACTATATCTTCAGTTAGGGCTGTTGCTGGTAGAGGTGGTCCAAAACCTGCTGGTATCGCAGTATAATCTCCCGCCAATGAACCACCATTAATAGTTAATGGTTGTCCAGGAGGGCCTGAAGCTGTCCATAAAAACATTTGCATTCTTGGATTGGCTCCCTCTGGAGGAGAGGCAAAATTAGCATTATTAGTTCCACCACCATCTTGAGCATCAGCATTAACTGAGTCTCCTCCTACGCCACCATTCCCATAATTATTTTCTTGAAAATTCCCGCTTTCTTCATCAAAACCATAATGATACCAAACATCATGCATCATATTATTCATATAGAACAGGTTTACTGTTGCTGCACCAAGCATATTTACGGGGTGCGTATTAAAATTATAAGGAAGATTAAAGTTTAAGGTCGCTCCTCCATCTGGAGAAGTTCCAAAAAAGTTATTCCCATCTATATCATCTTTGGCAAATACATTATTCCCTCTTGTAATAGTAAACTCTGCACCTGTAGCCCCATCAGTGTCATGCCATCCAAAAGGAGATGCCACATCGTCTGCAGGGTTATTTACTATTTGATTTCCCCCATGATTTGGACTTTCTGCCGGAAGAGGAAAAACATTATATTGTGAACCATCATTAACTAACAATATATTATTTAATACTTTAGGCGAAGAATTAAATTTATGACCGTGGTTTAGGTGGTCATTAGTATCAAAATTACAAGTAATAACCCAATCGTTACTGTCTAGAATTTCACCCGTAAGAGCATCTACTCTAACACTCCACCAATGTTTGCTGTCTAGTGTATAAATACTTATATCCCAAGATAATTTAAGTTTTCCTTCTTTTGGTAAAAAAACCAATTTTGCCGGGATATTCTCTTGAGAGATTCCTCCATTAGAAAATATAATTTCTTTATTGTTATTATTGCTTTTAAGTACTTCAAGACCATTAAGCGATTGTAAATTAAAATGAATAGCCACTTTTTTTATTGCTTGTTCAGCGCTTAAATTAGGGGTAATCGCATTTATTCTACCAGAAATGTCTGGCTGTAGCCTATTTGCATAATAAAATACTTTACCGTTTTTAATAGCAACACTCGTTTCTGAATTAAAAACCTCAATGTCTTGATACCTCTGAACAAGGTAAACATGTGTTATTTTAGTTTTAGCAGAGTAATATTCTTTACTTATTATTAAATTTGAAAAGTCTCTTTTAGTAAGGTCATACTTCGTCTTAACCTCATCTAAATATAAATTTATTTGCGCTTTATAAGCACTGTTTTTTAAAAGCTTTTGCGCATTAATGCTTTGTGAAAAAAATATCAGAATTAAGATTTTGATAATATACAAGTATTTTTTTTTCATGTTTTTTTAACTTTAAATTATTAAATTTTCTAAAAATGACTGCTAATGTAGTAAAAAAAGAGCTTTTCTCTTAAAATATTATTATCAATCGTGCTTTAAAGCAAAAAAAATGTGTTTAATATTATTTATTTTTAATTATTTAAACCTCTTCCTATTAATTTCAATATGATTGTCTGTTAAGCTTTTTATTATATTAACGAAAGCAGATAATTAATAAAATATTGAAATATTGTAACTTTGTATATTATGTTTGAAAAATTACTACCTCATATTAATTCCCCTAAAGATCTAGGTAAACTCTCTGTTGATCAACTACCTCAATTAGCAGAAGAATTACGAGAGTTTATTATCGATATAGTTGCAACAAAAGAAGGGCATTTAGGGGCTAGTTTGGGTGTGGTAGAGTTAACTATTGCCTTGCATTATGTGTTTGATACACCAAATGATTTATTGGTTTGGGATGTAGGCCATCAAGCTTATGGACATAAAATTTTGACTGGAAGAAGAAATACTTTTAATACAAATAGGCAATTGGGTGGACTTTCCGGATTCCCAAAAAGAAGTGAAAGTGAATATGATACATTTGGAGTTGGACATTCATCAACATCAATTTCTGCCGCCTTAGGGATGGCAATTGCTTCAAAACTAAAAGGCGAAACAGAAAAACAACATATAGCCGTAATTGGTGATGCCAGTATTGCAAGTGGAATGGCTTTTGAAGGCTTAAATCATGCCGGGGTTACAGATGCAAATTTATTGATAATACTAAATGATAATGCCATGGGAATTGACCCAAGTGTTGGTGCCTTAAAAAATTATTTAACCAATATCAAAAAAGATAAAAGGGTTAGAAAACACAATATTATTGAAGCCTTAAATTTTGATTATTCCGGACCGATTGATGGGCACAATCTCAATGCTGTTATCTCAGAACTGGAACGGTTAAAATCTGTAAAAGGATCTAGATTTTTGCATATCATCACTACAAAAGGTAAAGGTTTACAAAAAGCCGAAGAAGATCAGGTAAAATATCATGCCCCAGGAAAATTTAATAAAATTACAGGCGAGATAATCTCTAAACAAGCCTTAAAACTTCCGCCTAAATACCAAGATGTTTTTGGGTTAACTTTAGTTGAATTGGCGAAACAGAATAAAAAAATTATTGGCATTACACCTGCCATGCCCACTGGTAGTTCTTTAAAATTTATGTTAGATGAAATACCTGAACGTAGCTTTGATGTAGGTATAGCAGAACAACATGCTGTTACGTTGGCCGCAGGAATGGTAACACAAGGTATGATTCCGTTTTGTAATATTTACTCTACTTTTTTGCAACGTGCCTATGATCAATTGATACATGATGTTGCTTTACAAAAATTGCCTGTCATCTTTTGTTTAGACAGGGCGGGTCTGGTAGGTGAAGATGGTGCAACTCATCATGGTGTTTTTGATATACCTTATTTACGTTGTATTCCCAATATGATTGTTTTTGCACCTTTGAATGAAGTTGAACTTAGAAATATTATGTACACAGCGCAACTAGGTTTAGAGTATCCTATTGCTATTAGATACCCAAGAGGTAGGGGTCAAACTTTTGATTGGAAAAAACCATTTGAGAAATTAAAAATTGGTAAAGGAGAAATTATTAAAGAGGGTTCAAAAGTTGCAATTTTAAGTATCGGAGCTATTGGTAATGCCGTTATTGAGGCTTACAAAAACTTATCTGATAAAGATAAAATTGCACATTATAATATGCGTTTTGTTAAACCACTAGATAAAAAATTATTACATACAATATTTCAAAAATTTGATAAAATATTGACTGTTGAAGACGGAACTATTGTCGGCGGATTTGGTAGCGCTATTTTAGAATTTACCCAAGAAAATAATTATCACAATAAAAGCGTTAAAAGAATAGGAATTCCTGATACCTTTGTTGAACATGGTACAACAGATGAATTATTTAAATTGATTGCATTAGACCCAATTAGTATAAAAAAAATACTAACCTCTTATATCTAAATATTAGAAATGCGATGCGTCTTAACTATTACAATACTTTTGCTTTTATATTCATTTTCTTTTGCTCAAATAACTGATTCAACTAAAATTGTTACCCCAACTATCAAAGTTACTGATTCTTTAAAACCGATTAAATATTTAGATTCCGTAAAAGTTGTAAAGTTTAATGATTCTCTAAATATTATGATGCGTTTAGATACTACGGGTGTTTTTAAAGTTACAGATACTATTAAAAGATTAACCAATATTGATTCACTTAAAATTAGACTTAATTCTTTACTTAGACCCTTTTATACTATTCGGTTTGATAGTACTTTGAATAAAAATGTTTATCTACCTCGTTATAGAATAACGGTAAGTTCGCTTACAAAAGATACTATATATACATCCATCCCTAAAGTAAAAGGTTTTATCAGTTTTAAAAAAACGTTAGTAATTGATACTTTAAAAGTTCTTAACTCAATACAAATTATAACTATTGATACTACAAAATTTGCTAAAAACCCTATATGGTGGAAAAATAAAAATAGTATTGGTTTAGATGTGAGTGAAGCTGCTTTTATAAATTGGAATGCAGGTGGTAATAATTCTATTTCGGGTTTACTAAAAGTTTCACTAGTTCGGTCTTATAAAAAATTACATTTATTATGGAATAATGAAATATTCGCTCGTTATGGTCTTAATAGCCAACAAGATCAGCGGTTAAGAAAAACTGATGATAGATTACAGGTTAACTCTACGTTTGGGTATCGAAGAGATACTATTTCTAACTGGTTCTATTCCATAAAATTTAATTTTAATACCCAGTTTACAGAAGGGTTTAGATATCCTGATACCAGTAGCCCAATTTCGAGATTTTTTGCTCCTGCGTACTTATTTTTAGGAATAGGTTCACAATATGAAATTAAACAGCGACAGTTTTCAATGTATTTATCACCAATTACATTAAAATCAACATTTGTTTTAGATGATGCTCTTTCTAATGATGGTGCCTTTGGAGTTGTAAAAGGGGAAAAGTCAAGGCATGAATTTGGAGCCTTAGTTCAAAGCACTTGGGATACGGAAATTGTTAAAAATATAGTAATGAGTAACCGATTAAGTTTGTATTCTGATTATCTAAATAGTTTTGGAAATATTGATATAGACTGGGAATTGAACTTTAAACTAGTCATTAACAAACACATAAAGGCTAATATTGGTACTCACCTTATTTATGATGACGATATCAAATTTAAAGATGATATTGATAATGATGGTACTTTAGAAACACTCGGTGCCAGAATACAATTGAAACAATTATTAGGAATTGGTGTTTTGTTTAGTTTCTAAATCCAACTTAATCCTTATATTTCTGTTCCATTTATCTTTTTATGTAATAAAATTGCCGCCCCGTCAGACATACTTGCAATAAAACTACAAACAGATAATATTCTTTCATATAAACTAGTATGAATATTTTGGTATTTTTCCGGTAGCAAATTCATTAACAGTTTATCATAATTAGATGCTTTTCCATCATAAGAATTATTGACCGCATTAATAAAGACATCCAACAAATCAGCTAAAATTTTATACCCTGAAATCTCTTTTTCAACAACCTCTTTACTTCTGTAAATTTTAGCAACACTAATTTTAATGATATCATTGATCTGAGCTTCGTATTTACATTTATCTAATAATGAAATATTAAAGTCACCTGTTAAAATAGCAGATTCATTTACTAAAAATACATTGGCAGCTTCGTTAATTAAGTTCCCAATAGCTAAAGCTCTTAAATAACTTAATCTGTCTTGTTTGGTTTTTAGCCGATAATATTTTTCAGTATTAATAGTATCTCTCACTAAGTTGATGAGGTATTCTAAGGCAAATTCTTCTTCAATCAATCCGAGGTTAATGCCATCTTCAAAATCAATAATGGTATAACAAATATCATCAGCAGCTTCTACTAAAAAGGCCAAAGGGTGTCTAGAAAAAGAGCTGTTTTTTGAATCTCTACTTGTTAACCCTAAATCAGTAGCAACATCATCAAAAGTTGTTTTTTCTGACTGAAAAAATCCAAATTTTTTATCAGCTATATGAGGTGTCGGCTTTTTTGGCAAAGATTCTTTAGGGTATTTCATAAAAGCACCTAATGTAGCATACGATAAACGTAAACCGCCTTCAACTCCTTCTCTACTTTCGGTTAATATTTTAAATCCGTTAGCATTGCCTTCAAAATCTATGAGGTCTTGCCATTCCTTATTGGATAATTCATCTTTAAAATATAATCCTTTACCTGTTTTAAAATACTCTCCTATTGCTTTTTCGCCACTGTGACCAAATGGCGGGTTTCCAATATCGTGTGCTAAACAAGCACTTGCAACAATGGCTCCGAAATCATTAGTTTGATAGTCTAATTGTATTAACTCAGGATATTTTTTTAGTAATTGCTTCCCTACAATTCTTCCTAAAGACCGCCCTACAACTGACACCTCTAGGCTATGTGTTAATCGGGTATGAACAAAATCAGTTTTTGAAAGCGGTACTACCTGAGTTTTATCCTGTAAGCTCCGGAAAGAATCAGAAAATATAACTCGATCAAAATCAACTTCAAAACCTATTCTGGTTTCATCTTGCTTTTTTCGTAACCGTTTTTTTATATCTCCAAAGCGTTTTAATGAGAGTAATTGTTCCCAATTCATACATTTATAATTTATGCCTCGCAAGGTACATTTTTTTCACTTTACATTAAATTAAATTAGTATTTCTGAAAGTAACTTTTAGCTAACCTTAACTTCATAATTTATGACGCATATAACTTCCAAGTTTTTACTTTAAACAAAATAATAGGTAAAAAGAAAAATACTAATTTTACTGTTAAAGCGACAAACTTATTTAGGCAAAATAAAAGAAAGTGCCTATCAAGATTTTAATACACAGGATGAAAATTTTAGACTAAGAGATTCTAGAGTTTATTTTTCAAGTAGAAAACAGTATTTAATTTTAAAAAATCATATATTTTAATTTCTAGTAAGGAGGTTAGGATAGTGACTTAACATTAAAAATATATTTTCTTAATGTTAAGTTTACATTAAATTAATAAATGATTAATTATCAGATATTTATGTATATTTTTTGTTAGTTATTTTAAAAATATAAATAACAATTACCATCTAAAATATCTTAATAATAACATAATGTTTTAGTTATATAAAAAGACCGTAAAAACAATACTCTTGAGCTGTTTATAAGCATATATCATTCAATAAACGATTCTCTTAATCATTAGTTTTTGTCAACTAGATATAAAAATGTAAAGGCTACCTGTTTAACAAGTAGCCTTTTGTTTTTATTTAAAAATAACAAATTCTAAACTTTAAGTTAACATTGTTTTAGTTTATTTGCAGTGACAAAAACTAATAGTAATATGAAACTTAAAAATACTCTTTTTGCAATACTTTTTTTTACATTTCTTTTCTCTAATGCGCAAGAAAAAAGTACCCCTAAATTTGGAAAAGGCCTTTTTAACCTTGTAGGTCAAGATAGTACTTGGACAATGAAGATTGCTACAAGAATGCAGTTTCTAGCTATTTCTAATTGGGAACAACACGAAAAAAATGAAGCTAATTTTTTAGTAAGAAGAGCTCGTTTAAAATTTGATGGGTTTGCATTCTCACCTAAATTAAAATACAAATTAGAGTTAGGGTTGTCAAACAGAGATCTTTCTGGAGCATCAGAATTTACAAGTAATACACCTAGATATATTCTAGATGCAGTTGTCATGTGGAATTTTTATAAAAATTTTGAATTATGGATTGGTCAAACTAAGCTCCCTGGCAATATAGAACGTGTTATTTCTTCAGGAAATATGCAACAGGTAGGTCGTTCATTACTTAACAGTAGATTCAATATAGATCGTGACTCAGGTATTCAATTGAGACATCATTTTAACCTGTCGGATAATTTTTTGGTGCGTGAAAAACTTGCCATTTCTCAAGGTGAAGGTAGAAACATAACTACTGGAAATTTAGGTGGACATCAATATACTGCAAGGTTAGAACTCTTACCTTTTGGAAAGTTTAAAGGCAAAGGAGAGTATAGTGGTAGTGATCAAAAACGAGAAGAAAAACCCAAATTAATGCTAGCAGCAACCTATGATATAAATCAAAATGCAGTCAAAAACAGAAGCAATCAAGGTTCGTATATGTTAACGGATACTGGTTTTTATGAAACTGATATAAATACATTATTTTTAGGTTTTATGTTTAAATACAACGGTTTTTCATTTATGGGAGAGTTTGCTGATAGAAACGCTAAAAATCCTATTGCTAAAAATTCTGATGGTACTGAAACTGGTGATATTGTACAAGTTGGTAACGGACTGAATCTTCAAACAGGTTATCTTTTTACCAATAACTGGGAAGTTTCAGGTAGATATACCAATATTAAACTCGATGAAAATATTACTGGAAAAAAAATGCAAACACAATATACTTTAGGAGTATCTAAATATATTGTAGGACATAAGTTAAAGGTTCAAACTGACATTAGCCATTTAGAGATTGTTAATGGTAACAACGAGTTAATGTACAGGTTACAATTTGATATTCATTTCTAAAATATAACTATTTACGTAAAGGTATTGGTAGTTTTGCTATTTTTCAAGTACGTTTTCAAATAGATTTTTAGAGTAAACATTAACAATTTGGTAATACACAACTAAACTATAATCAGCAATTTTGCGAAACAAAATTTAATACATGGATAATATTTACTTTTTAATGATCGCTGCTTTAGCAATCTTAGCAATAGCTGATCTAGTAGTAGGTGTTAGTAATGATGCCGTTAACTTTTTAAATTCTGCTATTGGCTCTAAAGCCATTTCATTTAGAACTATCATGATTGTTGCTAGTTTAGGTATCGCTTTTGGTGCTATTTTTTCAAGTGGTATGATGGAAGTTGCCCGTAAAGGTATTTTTAATCCTGGTGAGTTTTACTTTAATGAGATTATGATCATTTTTATGGCGGTAATGATAACCGACATATTACTATTAGATTTCTTTAACACCTTAGGGATGCCCACCTCTACTACAGTATCTATTGTATTTGAATTGTTAGGTGCTGCAGTAGCTATGGCATTGATTAAAATTGGAGCTGATAATGGCTCTTTTTCTGATGTTACCAATTATATAAATACTACTAAGGCTACTGAAATAATATTAGGGATTTTAGGGTCAGTTGTCATTGCATTTTCAATTGGAGCATTTGTACAATACATTTCGCGTTTATTATTATCATTTAATTTTGAGAAAAAAGCAAAATGGGTTGGTGCTTTATTTGGTGGTGTTGCCTTAACAGCAATGGTGTATTTTATTTTGATGAAAGGGATTAAAGGTGCTGATATTGCAAAACAAAGTTTTGATCTTATTGGAGGGGCAACCATTAAAGGTTTTTTAGAAAATAATGTGTTGCCAATTGTTACAATTAGTTTTGTAGTTTGGTCTTTTCTATCATATATTTTAATAAACTTCCTAAAAACAAATATCTATAAATTAATTATT
>CAZHYX010000099.1:0-9903 GCA_964536675.1 uncultured Flavobacteriaceae bacterium | reverse complement strand
TATTTTTCAGGGTGTCAATGATCAGGATTGGTACATTCTTCAATTGATAGCCATCCTTTCATTTCTAAACGAGTCTCTAATTTTTCAGATTTTGAAGATTCGTTACAATATCTTAGTGCATTAAAATCTGATTGCAGTATATTAATAACTAGAAATGGTAAAGATTTTACAGCATCAAAAATACCAGTAATGACTGCAGAAGAATATTTAATAAGCTTAAAGAAAAAATAGTGAGTAGAAAATTTATTGGAATTTGTCTTTTGTCCCGAGTACTCGGGATTGGAATTTCAATTTATCCATACATCTTCTTATAATACGCTGTATAAGAACCCGAAGTAACATTATTGAGCCACTCTTCATTTTCTAAGTACCAATCAACCGTTTTTGCCAATCCTTCTTCAAAAGTTACAGAAGGTTTCCAACCTAGTTCTTCACTTAGTTTTGTGGCATCTATGGCATAGCGCCTATCGTGCCCTGCTCTATCTTTAACATAGGTAATCAATTTAGCAGCTGTGCCTTTAGGTTGATCTAACTTTTCATCTAATTGTTCACATAATAAATGAATTAAATTGAGGTTTGTCCATTCATTAAAACCACCAATATTATAGGTTTCGGTTACTTTTCCTTTATGGAAGATTAAATCAATGGCTTTAGCATGATCTTCTACAAACAACCAATCACGCGTATAATTACCATCACCATACACAGGTAAAGGTTTATTATTTTTTATATTATGTATAAATAACGGAATCAATTTTTCAGGAAACTGATTTGCACCATAATTATTAGAACAATTACTAATTACAAAAGGCATTTGATAAGTATTACCAAAAGATCTTACAATATGATCAGAAGCAGCTTTAGAAGCAGCATAAGGTGATTGTGGATCATAAGGAGTAGTTTCAACAAATAATCCGGTTTTACCAAGTGAGCCATATACTTCGTCAGTAGAAACATGATAAAACAATTTATCGTCATAATTATCTTGCCACAAATTGCGAAAGGCATTTAAAAGGTTTGCTGTCCCCAACACATTGGTTTCTATAAAAGCATTGGGGTTTGTAATAGAACGATCAACATGACTTTCGGCGGCTAAATGTATAACTGCATCAAATTGATGTTTTTGAAAAAGAGTATTGATAAAATCAACATCTTTTATATCTCCTTTAATAAAAGTATAATTTGAAGTATCAGCAATATCAGTAATATTTTCAAGATTGCCTGCATAGGTTAAAGCATCTAAATTATAGATATTATAGTTTGGATATGTATTTATAAATAATCGAACTAAATGAGAACCTATAAAGCCTGCACCACCTGTTATTAGTATATTTTTCATTCTATTATTCAAAAGTTATTATTACACCCCCCTAACCCCTCTCAAGAGGGGGATTGGTCAGTTCAATTAAAATTACTACAATTTTTGTTCAGCAGATAATGTTCCCCTGAGCGCAGTCGAAGGGTTATTTCAATGTTTGCTGCCATTTCCATGCTGATGCCAACGCGTCTTCTAAATTATATTCAGCTTTCCATTTTAATTCAGTATTAGCTAAAGAAGTATCAGCATAAGCTTCAATAATATCACCTTCTCGTCTATCTACAATTTTATAATTTAATCTCTTATTAGATACTTTTTCAAAAGCCTTGATTACATCTAATACTGAACTTCCTTTACCTGTGCCAATATTAAATACTTCAAAATTTGATTTATTATTATTTTCAATCAATCGCTTTAAAGCAACGATATGCGCTTTCGCTAAATCTACTACATGAATATAATCTCGTACTGCTGTTCCGTCAGCAGTATGGTAATCACCTCCAAAAACTGAAAGTTCTTCTCTAATTCCCATTGCTGTTTGAGTTACATAGGGAATTAAATTTTGAGGCACACCTATTGGTAATTCACCAATATTAGCACTGTAATGAGCGCCAATCGGATTAAAATAACGCAGTGCAATAGCCTTTAAATCGCTAGACTTAGTGGTATCATAAATAATTTCTTCACCAACTTGCTTTGTATTTCCGTAAGGAGACTCAGCAGGTTTAAAAGGTGCGCTTTCAGTGATTGGCATACTATCGGCTTGACCATAGACCGTGCACGATGAACTAAAAATAAAATTAGAAACATTGTTTGCACTCATTTCTTCTAATAAAAAAATCAACGTAGAAATGTTGTTATGGTAGTATTTTAATGGTTTTTCAACACTTTCACCAACGGCTTTTGAAGCTGCAAAATGAATAATACCATCAATATTTTTATGGTTATTGAAAAACTGTTGAAGAGCAACTTGATCTTTTAAATCAATATTTTCAAATATAGGTTGCTTTCCAGTAATAGAAATAATTCTATCTAAAACATCAATAGATGAGTTTGAAAGATTATCGATAATTACAACTTCATAACCTTCATTCTGTAATTCAACAACAGTATGAGATCCTATAAAACCTAATCCTCCGGTAACTAATATTTTTTTCATCTTTAAGATTCAATTATTTTTCTTCCAACAGATTCATAATGAAACCCATTAGTTGTCATAACTTCTAAATCAAAAATATTTCTCCCATCAAAAATTGTAGGATTCTTCATTAGAGATTTTATTTTCTTAAAACTAGGAGATATAAACTCGCTCCATTCAGTACAAATTAACAAACAATCTGCGCCCTCTAAAGTTTCGTAAGCATTCGTTGCAAAATGAATTTTATCTCCATAGATACGTTTCATATTTGGCATTGCTTCTGGGTCATATGCTGAAATTTGCACATCATCTTTTAAGAGTAATTCATTAATAACATCAATAGCCGGAGCCTCTCTAATATCATCAGTATTGGGTTTAAAAGCGAGCCCCCAAATAGCAATTTTTTTACCAGAAAGATTATTATTAAAATAACGATTTACTTTAGGCACTAACGATTTTTTCTGTTTTACATTGATATTTAAGACTGATTTTAAAATTTTAAAATCATAATCTGCATCGTCACTTGATTTTACCAAAGCATTTACATCTTTAGGGAAACATGAACCTCCATAACCTATACCAGGAAACAAGAATCTATTCCCAATTCTAGCATCAGAACCCATACCAATTCTTACCATATCAACATCAGCACCTATTTTTTCACAAAGATTTGCAATTTCATTCATAAATGTAATCTTAGTTGCCAAGAAGGTATTAGAAGCATATTTTGTAAGTTCAGATGAACGTTCATCCATAAAAATAATGGGTCTTTTTACAGTAATAAAAGGTTTGTAGAGTTTAGATAGTAGTTTTTTTGCTTTTTCACTGTTAGAACCAATAATAATCCGTTGAGGTTCCATAAAATCTTTAATAGCAAAACCTTCGCGCAAAAATTCAGGATTCGAAACTACGTCAAATTCAATATTAGTATGACTTGAGATAATTTCTTTAACTCTATCTGAGGTTCCAACAGGTACTGTACTTTTATTAATAACTATTTTATATCCATCAATCATCTTGCCCAAATCATGAGCTACTGCTTCCACATAAGATAAATCGGCAGAACCATCTTCATCTTGTGGAGTCGGTAAAGCTAAAAATATAATTGTAGAATCTTTAATAGCTTCTTTAAGGTCAGTAGTAAAATGAAGCCTGTCTCCAGCAATATTTTTATGAAAAAGCTCTTCTAAGCTAGGCTCATAAATAGGAATCTTCCCTTTTTTCATTGCTTGTACTTTTTCTTTGTCAATATCAACACAGGTAACATTATTACCCATATCTGCAAGGCAAGTTCCGGTAACTAAACCAACATAACCTGAGCCTATTACAGTTATATTCATAGCTATTTATTTATAAAATTTAATATGGTTTGTGTGATAAGTTGTAATTGATCTTCCTCAAATTCAGTGTGCATTGGTAATGAAATTACCGATTTAATAAGTTTATTTGTAACTTTAAAATCATCTTCATTATACCTATCGTCAGCATAAGCTTTTTGGAGATGCAAAGGAACCGGATAATAAATTGCACAAGGAATGTTATTGTCTAATAAATATTGATGCAAGGCATCTCTGTCAACACCAACCAAATTTAATGTGTATTGATGAAATACATGTGTAGTAAAATTACTGGTTACAGGGGTGATGATATTGGCGCAATTCGCAAAAGCATTATTATAATATTCCGCTACTTTTTTTCTTGCATTGCAGTAAGCATCTAAATTAGGTAGTTTTACTCTCAAAACTGCCGCTTGAACACTATCTAATCTTGAATTTACACCAACAACATCATGATAATAACGTTTGTACATTCCGTGATTTACAATGCCACGTAAAGTATTAGCCAACTCATCGTTATTAGTAAAAATAGCACCACCATCACCATAACAGCCTAAATTTTTAGAAGGGAAAAATGATGTTGTTCCAACATCTCCCATGGTACCTGCTTTTTTTGTATTACCATTAGAAAAAGTATAATCAGCACCAATGGCTTGAGCATTATCCTCAATAACATACAAATTATGTTGCTTGGCAACTTCTAAAATGGCTTCCATATTAGCGCATTGCCCAAATAAATGCACAGGAACAATTGCTTTTGTTTTAGGTGTAATGGCTTTTTTAAGCGCCTCAATATCAATGTTAAAAGTGTCTTTTTCAACATCTACTAATACAGGAGTTAATTTTAGTAATGCGATTACTTCAACTGTTGCCGCAAAAGTGAAATCGGCTGTAATTACTTCATCACCCTGTTCTAACCCTAAGCCCATCATTGCTATTTGTAAAGCATCAGTACCATTAGCACACGGAATCACATGTTTTACATTTAAATATTCTTCTAATTCTTTTTGGAAGTTTTTTACTTCGGGTCCGTTGATAAAAGCAGCAGACTCAATGACTTCCTGAATAGAAGTGTCAATTTGGTGTTTAATTTTTTGGTATTGACCTTTTAGATCAACCATTTGTATCTGTTTCATGCAAATAAATTTTTTATCAGTATATAACGTACAAAAATACAAATTATTTAACCACAATTATTGTAAATTCATACTTTAGCAGTTGCTTATGAGTTTTTTTTATAACATACTTGTTTATATTGCATATTTTGCTCTTAAGATTATTTCAATCTTTAACAAAAAGATTCACCTGTTTGTTAATGGAAGAAAAGATATTTTTAAGAAATTAGAAAATCATTTTTTTAGAGATGATGCTATTATTTGGTTTCATTGTGCATCATTAGGAGAATTTGAACAAGGAAGACCGATTATAGAAAAATGTAAAAGAGAGTTTAAAAACCATAAAATTTTAGTTACTTTTTTTTCACCTTCTGGTTATGAAATAAGGAAAGATTATGCTAATGCTGATTTGGTAATATACCTTCCACTTGACACTAAAAAAAATGCAAAGAGGTTCTTACAAATTGTAAGCCCTGAAATTGCCATTTTTGTAAAGTATGAATTTTGGCCTAATTTTTTAAGAGAACTCAAAAGGAAAAGTATCAAAACAATTTTAATTTCAGGAATTTTTAGAAAAGACCAATCATTTTTTAAAAGTTATGGAGGTTGGATGAAAAATTCATTAGAAACATTCAATCATTTTTTTGTTCAAGACGAAAACTCTAAAGAATTGCTAAAACAAATAGGATATACAAATGCTACAGTCAGTGGAGATACACGGTTCGATAGAGTAAACGATATTACAAAACAAGATAATACATTAGAATTTATTGAAAGATTTGTTGACAATAAAGTAACGTTAGTTGCCGGAAGTACATGGTCTGAAGGAGAAGACTTATTAGCAGATTATATTAATACTAAAGCAGATTCAAATCAAAAATTTATAATCGCGCCACATAATATTAATCTAAATGAAATAGCAAAATTAAAAGCAAGTATTTTAAAAGAAACGGTTTTATATTCTGAGATTAATGGGAAAGAGTTAAGCTCTTATCAAGTACTTATAATTGATACTATTGGTTTGTTGACAAAAATTTATAGTTATGCTGATATTACCTATGTTGGAGGTGGGTTTGGGGCTGGAATTCACAATGTATTAGAGCCGGCAACTTTTGGAGTTCCAATTATTATCGGACCTAATTATCAAAAATTTAATGAAGCAAAAAATTTAGTTGATTTAGAAGCCTGTTTAGTTATTACAAAAAGTGTTGAATTTAATAATGAGTTAAGTACATTGTTTATAAATTCAAACAATCGTAAGAATAAAGGAAAAACAGCTAGAGACTATATTATTGGTAATATTGGTGCTACAGAGATAATAGTTGACTATCTGAATAAAAATATTGCTAAAAATAAGTAACTTGCCCTAAGTTAAAATAAGCCTAAATAATGATACGAGAAAAATTAAAAGAATATTTTAATGTAGTTTTTGAAGAAGACTTAATCAATGAAATAGTTGAAGTAGGCACTTATAAAAAGGTAAAAGAAAATGAATTGTTACTTGATTTAGGCGATAAATTTGACAGAATTCCTTTAATGCTAAGTGGAGCTATTAAAATTAGTAGAGAAGATGAAAATGGAGACGAAATTGTTTTATACTTTTTAGAACGAGGTGATACCTGTACAATAACTTTTGGAAGTGGTCTAAATTGTATTAAGAGTAAAGTAAGAGGCGTAGCAGAAAAAGACTCTGAAGTAATTTTCATTCCTGTTGAAAAGTTAGAAGAATGGTTAGTTAAATATAAATCGTGGCGAATTTTTATAATTGATAGTTATAATATCCGTTTATCAGAAATGTTAGAAGCAATAGATACTCTTGCTTTTATGAAAATGGATCAACGTTTGTATAAATATTTAACAGATAAGGTTAAAATCATGAGAAATTCAACTTTAAATACTACACATCAAAAGGTAGCACAAGACTTAAATACTTCAAGAGTTGTTGTTTCTAGATTACTTAAACAATTAGAAAATGAGAAGAAAATTCAACTTTATAGAAATAAAATTGAAGTATTAGAATTTTAAAAATGTAACAATTGTTACACAGTTGCAATTGTACTTGGCTATTTTTGACCAAAATTAAAGCAATATATTTATGGATTTTATAGTACAACCTTGGCCTTGGTATGTCGCTGGCCCGTTGATAACTTTAGTAATGCTTTTACTATATTATTATGGTAAAAAGTTTGGAGTTTCTACTAATTTGGAAATTATTTGTGCAATAGGAGGTGCAGGACGATTTGTTGATTTCTTTAAATTTGACTGGAGAAAAGATATATGGAGCTTAATATTTTTACTTGGCGCATTAATTGGAGGGTTTATTGCTTTTCAATGGTTAACGCCAAGTGAAGCCATTGCTTTAAGTCAGCAAACAGTTCAAGACTTGGCTGACTTAAACTTTCAAAATGGAGGTACACAATATTTACCTGATGAAATTTTTAGTATTGAAGCTATTTTTTCTGTAAAAGGATTTCTTATTCTTTTAGTAGCTGGTGTATTAATTGGTTTTGGCACACGTTATGCAGGTGGATGCACCTCGGGTCATGCCATAGTTGGTTTAAGTAGTCTAGAAATGCCTTCATTAATTTCTGTAATCGGGTTTTTTATAGGAGGTTTGTTTATGACATGGGTATTATTCCCTTTAATCTTTTAAATCTATAGAATGAAGAATATAAAATTTTTAATTATAGGAATACTTTTCGGAATCATACTGAGTAAGGCAGAAGTTATTTCTTGGTACAGAATTTACGAAATGTTCAAGTTCCAATCATTTCATATGTATGGAGTAATTGGATCAGCAGTAGCTTTAGGTATAATAGTTATGTTACTATTTAAAAAAGGAATTATAAAAACCTATCTAGGCGATACAATTAAAGTTAGTCCCAAAAGAAAAGGAATCAAAGGAAACCTTTTCGGAGGCATAGTTTTCGGATTAGGATGGGCGTTAGCAGGTGCTTGCCCGGGACCTATGTTTATTTTGTTAGGTAGAGGCGCGATAGCAATTATTATAGTCATATTTGGTGCTTTATTAGGCACCTTCCTATATCATGCAGTGAAAAGTAAATTACCTCACTAATTAACATGATGTCACATTGAGCGCAGTCGAAATGTTTCGTAACTTGCAATACTATTTTTAAAAGCTCTAATGGATAAATTAATAGACAATTTTGGCAGACAAATTACCTACTTGAGGTTGGCGGTGACTGATCGTTGTAACTTACGTTGTCAATACTGCATGCCAGCTCACGGAATAGATATTGTTGATAGAAAAGAGTTACTCACATATAAAGAAATGTACAGAATCACTCGTGTTTTGAGTGAGTTGGGTGTCAATAAAGTCCGCTTAACAGGTGGCGAACCTTTTGTACGTAAAAACTTTGTCAGTTTCTTAGAAATGTTATCATTTAATGATAAACTAGATGAAATAAATATCACCACAAATGGTGCTTTAATTTCAAAACATATTACTAAACTAGAAGAGTTAAAAATAGGAACAATTAACTTGAGTATTGATAGTTTGTCTCGAGAAAATTTTGCAAAAATTACCAGAAGAGATGTTTTTGACGAGGTTTATAAAACATTGAAAATATTAGAAAAAAGCAAATTAAAGTTAAAATTAAACATAGTCGTACAGCCTAATATTAATACACATGAAATTATTGATTTTATTGAGTTAAGTAAATACAAAAATTTGGCCGTAAGATTCATTGAAGAAATGCCTTTTAATGGAGTTGGGCAACGGATAACTAAAGAGGTGTGGAACTACACTAAAATTTTAGCATTAATCAATTCGCATTATAAAGAAATTATTCCATTACAATCAGATAAATCATCTACTTCTCATAATTTTAAAATAGATAATTATAAAGGTTCTTTCGGAATTATTCCTGCTTTTACAAGAACTATCTGTAATGATTGTAATCGTATAAGAATTACTGCTACCGGAATGTTTAAAAATTGTTTATTTGATGAAGGTGTTTTTAATATCCGTGATTTTATCCGTGAAGGAGCAAGTAATGATGATTTAAAACAATTGTTCTTATCAACGGTTAAAAAGAAACCTGAAAACGGATTTATAGCCGAAGCAAACCGTAAAAAGAATAAAAAAGTTTCTGAAAGTATGTCAACTATTGGAGGGTAATCCCCATTGTCCGCCTGAGGCGACATTTCCCCTAAGGGGAAAATAGCATTAAATTTTATAACACTTGTATAACACAATGTTTTTTGTATTTTTGAATAAAATATATAGTATATGAAAGTTCAAACGGCATTAAGGTTTGATAAAGATTTATTAGAAATAATAAAGGAAAAAGCAAAAGCGCAAAAAAGAAGCCTTAATAATTATATTGAGTATTTACTATATAGAGAGGTCGGTAATATTCCTAATGAGGAAACAAAAAAAGCTATTTATGAAGCTCATCATAGTAAGAATTTAAAACCTATAGATAATTTAGATAAATTTTTAGAAGAATTATAAGGTATAAGTTAATACCAACCACTAAATTTAAAAAGGATTTAAAAAAAGTTAAACGTAATACTAAAGATTTTAAGATAACATCTCAATTATTACAAATTTTAAAGGTAAATGGTGTTGACGGTATTCCTGAAAGAATGAAACCTCTTAAATTAAAAGGAAATTATAAAAACAATTGGGAGTGTCATATCAAACCAGATCTTTTAACAATTTGGTTTCAAATAGAATCTCCAAAGACAATAACATTAATCAGATTGGGTTCACATTCAGATTTATTTAAATAAATTCTACAATAATATTGCTCAAAGCAACTAAACATCTCCTTGGTTGGAGTTCGAGAGTTAATTTGAAATAAAATTGTCACTCCTGCGGAAGCAGGAATCCATAAAAATGATTAATCAGATCCCTGCTTACGAGTGTTTTGAAGTAAAATTATCCAGAAACTCACTAAGTATCAAACATATTAATAACCTGAGTTCGACGTAAGAAAAGGTATTTTTTAGTATTGAAAAAGCAGAATA
>CAZHYX010000098.1:0-9919 GCA_964536675.1 uncultured Flavobacteriaceae bacterium | reverse complement strand
TTACAAAACCTGACTCAATTCTTTTAACTTTTCAGCATTTTCAGCAAGCTTTAATTCTTCAATTATTTTATGAATATCACCATTAATAATATTACTTAAATCATATAATGTCAAGCCAATTCTATGTTCAGTTACACGGCCTTGTGGATAGTTATAGGTTCTAATTTTTGCCGATCTATCTCCGCTTGAAACCAACGAATTTCTTTTAGCAGAGTCAGCTGCTAATTTTTTCTCTAACTCTTGTTCGTATAACCGAGAACGCAATACTTTCATCGCTTTATCTTTGTTTTTATGTTGCGATTTTTGATCTTGACATTGAGCAACCAATCCGGTAGGAATATGTGTTAAACGAACCGCAGAATAAGTTGTATTAACTGATTGCCCTCCAGGACCTGAAGAACAAAAATAGTCTACCCGAATATCGCTTTGTTTTAATTCAATATCAAACTCTTCAGCTTCTGGTAATACCATCACAGTAGCTGCCGAAGTATGCACACGGCCTTGTGTTTCTGTTTGAGGTACACGCTGTACACGATGCACGCCTGATTCAAATTTCATATCTCCATATACATCGGCGCCAGAAACACTAAAAATAATTTCTTTAAATCCACCTGAAGTACCTTCACTAATATCTTCTATTTCTGTTTTCCAACCTTTATCAGAGCAATATTTAGTGTACATACGATACAAATCTCCAGCAAAAATACTTGCTTCGTCACCTCCTGTACCTGCTCTAATTTCAACAATAATATTTTTAGCATCTTCAGGATCTTTTGGTATCAATAAAAATTTAATTTCATCTTCTAATACAGGTAATTTTCCTGAAGCTTCATCTAACTCTAATTGAGCCATTTCAACCATTTCAGTATCAGAATCATCTTTTATAATTTCTTTAGCTTCACTTATATTGTCTAATAGTATTTTATACTCGTCTCTTTTATCAATGATAACTTTTAAATCTTTATATTCTTTATTTAATTTTACATAACGTTTTTGATCCATGATAATATCTGGTTGAATTATCAAATCAGAAACCTCATCAAAACGTTGTTTAAATATGTTCAATCTATCTAACATCTACTATTTTTTAGAGTTGCAAATTTACTACTTTTTTATTTTACTTTTCTATGGAAGATTTACTAGCTAAAGAAGCAACTTGAAGCTCTAATCTTTTAAGCTCTCTTAAGATTGCATTTTTATCCATTTGCATCCAAACGAATAGCTTCATCATAGCCACAAATGACCAACAAATAGCACCTGCTGCCCCCCATTTAATCAATTCATTTGTAATATCTGTATTTAAAAATTGAACAGTACAGTAAATAAATATGCCCATCATTATAAGTGTCATAATATTCATTACAACAATAAGCCACCAATGTTTTGTGTGAAAAAGCCCACCCAACATTTGTAGTAAATTTTGCTCATCTAAATCATTATAAAATTCAGCTTCTTCTTGAGTTAATGTTTCCTTTATTATTTGATCTATTTCTTCTTTATTTGTTTTCATATGTTTATAATTTATTGTTTTTTATTGACCACATACTACCTGCCCGTCGCAGGCTGGTTTACTAATAATCATTTACTTAGATAAAAAAACTTTTAGCATGCTCGTTTCATGTCTTTATATTTTTTTATTAATTATTTAACTTTCCCTTTGGGAAGATTTAAATGGGATTTTAATTTTTCTCTGGCATAAAATAGCCTTGATTTTACAGTTCCTTTTGAAATAGTTAAAATGTTACTTATTTGAAGTATAGAATATTCTTCAACATAAAACAACCCTAATATAACTTGTTGGTTTTCAGGTAGTTTTTTAATTGAATTTAAAATAATTTTTGTATTATCATCATTAATATTATTATAATCATCTTCAATATTATTATTATTAATTTCTCTATCATGATTTACTTTTGAATTCTCATAATATGTATGTAATTTTTCTTTATTCCTTTTGTTCTTTCTTACCCAATCAATAGCTTTCCTATTTACTATGGTCAATGCCCAAGTCCCAAAACTATTTGGTTCTTTTAAACCAGCCATTCTTTTAATAATAACATTCCAACTATCTTGTACAATATCTTTAGAAATATCAATGTCTTTTGTATAAAAAAAGGCTTGTTTACATAACTTAGTATGCCAACGTTTCACCAATAATGAAAATGCCTTTTTATCACCATTTTGATATTGCATCACTAACAATCCGTCAAATATTTTTTCGGGTTTATTCATTGATTTCTACTTTAAAGACGTAAAGAGTTTAAAAAGGTTCAAATAAAAATTACAATAATCAAAATCTAAATTACAAACTATATTTAGAATATTGGTGCTTGGTGCTTGGTGCTTGGTGCTTGGTGCTTGGTGCTTAAAATTAGTTTTTTTGACATAATTTTTAGATAAAATCACTTTTTAACTAAAGATTATTACAAACCGATGATGCTTATATTTATCGCTATTGTTATTTTTGTCGTATGTCAAGAAGAAAGAAAAACATCATTTTTGAAAATATTGAGGTAATTGATGCCGGTGCTAAAGGCAAAGCAATTGCAAAAGCACCAGATGGCAGGGTAATTTTTTTATCAAATGCTATACCGGGTGATGTAATAGATGTACAAACTTTTAAAAAACGAAAAGCTTATTACGAAGGTAAAGCCATCCATTTTAAAAAATTATCTGATAAGCGTACAATACCAGTTTGTGAACATTTTGAGTTTTGTGGTGGTTGCAAATGGCAACACATGAAATATGAAGATCAGTTATTTTACAAAGAGAAAGAGGTGGTCAATAATCTCAAAAGAATTGGTCATGTAGAACTTCCTGAAGCAATTCCTATTCTAGGTTCAAGAAAACAATATTTTTATAGAAATAAAATGGAGTTTTCTTTTTCGAGTAATAGGTGGTTGACCTTTGAAGAAATTAATTCAGATGAGGAAATTGACAATAGAAACGCCTTAGGTTTTCATATTGCCGGTATGTGGGATAAAATTTTAGACATCAATAAATGCCATTTACAAGAAGACCCTTCAAACACTATTAGAAATTCAATTAAAGAATTTGCTATTGAAAATGAGCTTAGTTTTTTTAATCCTCGTGAACAAAAAGGATTATTACGTACGATGATGTTACGTATTGTATCTACCAGAGATATTATGTTGGTCATTCAGTTTTTTGAAAATGATAAAGTAAAAAGAGAATTATTATTAGATTTTATTGCTGAAAAATTTCCTGAAATAACTTCACTACAATATATCATCAATCAAAAGGCAAACGACACTATTTATGACCAAGAAATAGTTTTATATAAAGGTCAAGATCATATTTTTGAAGAAATGGAAGGATTGCGATTTAAAATCAATTCAAAATCTTTTTACCAAACCAATTCTGAGCAAGCTTATGAATTGTATAAAATTGCTAGAAATTTTGCTGACCTTTCTGGTAATGAACTTGTATATGATCTATACACAGGTACAGGGACAATTGCTCAGTTTATTGCCAAAAAAGCTAGCAAAGTAATTGGTATTGAAAGTGTACCTGAAGCTATAGTTGATGCCAAAGAGAATGCAACACTAAACAATATAAAAAATGCTAAATTTTATGTGGGTGATATGGCTAAAATTTTTACAGATGATTTTATTAATATTCATGGGCAACCAGATGTGATAATTACCGATCCGCCAAGAGATGGTATGCACAAAAAAGTAGTTGAACAGTTATTAAAAATTGCTGCACAAAAAATTGTGTATATAAGTTGTAATTCGGCTACACAAGCAAGAGATTTGGCTATCTTAGACCCTGCATATAAAATTGTAAAAACGCAAGCTGTTGATATGTTTCCACAAACACATCATGTAGAAAATGTTGTACTTTTGGAACTTAGAAGTTAACTGTTATTGAGTTATTGGTTAATTATTGAAGTAAACAATTGAAAATCTAAAATCGAACAAATCGTTAATCGTTAATCGTTAATCGTTAATCAAAATTTTTACTTTAGAATGAAAATAACATTTATACGCATAATACTCTTAATAATAATATTTATTACTATAAATAGTTGTGAGAGAGATGATATTTGTATTG
This sequence comes from uncultured Flavobacteriaceae bacterium, assembly GCA_964536675.1. GTDB lineage: Bacteria > Bacteroidota > Bacteroidia > Flavobacteriales > Flavobacteriaceae > Aureibaculum. Next base: position 5,842 of record CAZHYX010000098.1, on the reverse strand, counting down.
ATCAAATTACACCTCGCCTCGTTATTAAATTTTATAATAATGATGACCAAACTTTACTTAAAAGGTTCAGTCAATTATCTGTAAAAGTTATTGGAGTTGAAAATGATTCGATAAACTTCTCATCAAACGATTCGATTATTATACCATTGAAAGTAACAGAAGATGTTACAAAATTTATTATCACTTTAGATAGTGATGAAAATACATTTAACAGAGATACTTTAACCGTAAATTACAATCGTGAAGATGTTTTTGTAGGTCGTTCATGCGGGTTTAAAACTGTTTTCAACAATGCAAATTACACATTACAAACAGGCTCTGAAAATTGGATGTTAGATACTGAAATTATTACACAAACTATTGATAATGATGATACAGCACATGTTAAAATATTTCATTAATACCATCTTTTTGCTGAGTTGTATTGTTTCATTTTCGCAACAAACTGATTCACAATCTAACGATACCATCATTAAAAACAAATATGGGCTTAGAGTTGGTATAGACCTATTCAATCCGGTAAATACTTTTTTTAACGATGAGAGAAAAGGCTTAGAGTTGGTTGGAGATTATAGAATAACAAAAAAATTATATATAGCTGCCGAATTGGGCTATTTAGAAGAAACTACTGATGAAGATTTTATAAATTTTACAACCAATGGTTCTTACATAAAAGCAGGTGTTGATTATAATGCTTATGAAAATTGGCTAAATATGGAAAACGCCATTTATGTAGGTTTTAGATATGGATATAGTACGTTTAGTCAAACATTAAATAGTTTTACCATCAATAATGATTCTTTTTTAGATGGCTTAGCTACACCTGAAAATGGACAGAAATTTGATAATTTAAATGCACATTGGGCTGAAATTGTTTTAGGTATAAAAGCTGAAATACTTAATAATTTATTTTTGGGTTTCAGTTTTAGTGGGAAAAAAATGATTACAACCAAAGAACCTGATGGGTTTAAAAACCTATTTGTCCCTGGTTTTAATAGAGTTTTCTTAAATAACTCAGGCTTCGGGTTTAATTATACCATTTCTTATTTAATTCCTTTATACAAAAAGGATAAATAATTTTCTATAACTTTATCACTTATATTTTTTAAATTAAAAATATTAAATCAAAATATGGATTTACAAGATCAGTTGAAAAATTTGTTTCCAGATCATATTCCAAAAAAGGAAGATACCATTGCTAAAAAAAGTGGTATTTGGTTACAAGACGACCCAATTATTTGTAAGTATGAAAAACGAAAAGGTAAACCTATAACCATACTTGAAGGATATACTGGTGCTACTGCTGATTTCAAAAAATTAACCAAAGAATTAAAAACAAAACTAAGCGTTGGTGGTAGTTTTAAGAATAATAAAATTATTATTCAAGGAGATTATAGAGATAAGATAATGGCAATGCTAAAAGAAAAAGGGTTTAATGTTAAACGAGTTGGTGGATAACTAAAAAGTTGGAAGTTAGAAGGTCTAAATAATAAATTATATTATGAGAAAAATTATCAAATATCTATTCTATTTTATTGTTTTAATAGTTCTTGGCTTATTCATTACGGGAAAAATCAGTAGTAGTGAAATTAAAAACGGAAGTCTTGAACACACTCAATACTGGCAAGGTCAATTTATTGATATTGATGGAGAAAAAATAAGGTATATCCAACAAGGAGAAGGTCAAAATGTTCTATTAATTCACGGAACACCAGGCTCTATTGAAGATTGGCAACCTATTATTGATAGCTTGTCATCAGACTATAAAATCACCGCTTTTGACAGGACAGGACATGGATTTAGTACAGCGAATAATTATAACTATACCATTAAAGAAAATGTCAATATAGCAAATCAGCTTATAAATAAATTAGAATTAGATTCTGTGGTGATAGTTGGGCATTCGTATGGAGGTTCAATAGCTGCACATATGGCTACTACAAAAAATGATAAGGTAAAATCATATATTATTGTAGCGTCTCCATTATATCAATTTAAGCCAGAAATGCTTTATAAATTGAGTACTACCCCTTTTATTGGTAAAGGTATTACAACTTTAATAGGTGAAACGGTAGCTTCACAAAAAATAGAAGAAGGTTTATTAAATGCTTTTGGCGGAAATAGAGAAATCTTAACAGATGATTTTTTAAGTATCAGAAAGCAATTATGGTCACAATCAAAAGTACTATATAGTACTTCTAAAGAACGTATGAATTATGCTAACAACCTAAAAGAAACTTCTGAAAATTATAAAAATATTGATAAAGAAGTGAATATCCTTTACGGTAAAAATGATGATAAGCTAATTCAAGAAGATTGTGAACAATTAAATAAAGACATTCCTAATTCTGAAATTTTAGTCTTAGAAAACACCGCGCATTTTATTCAATTTGAGAGGACTAATGCGTTGTTGAAAATTATCAAAAAACATATTAAAAATGAATAAAATAGCCCCTTCTGAACTCATTTTAAATCCCGATGGTAGTATTTATCATCTAAACTTAAAGCCAGAACATATTGCTGATAACATCCTTTTTGTTGGCGATCAAAACAGAGTTCCAAAAGTTTCAAAACATTTTGATACCATTGAATTTGACATTCAAAAACGCGAATTCAGAACAGTTACAGGCTCATATAAAGGCAAGCGGTTTACAGTTATTTCAACAGGTATTGGTCCAGACAATATTGATATTGTAATAAATGAATTAGATGCACTGGTAAATATTGATTTAGAAAATAGAACTGTAAAACAGGCGCATCACCAACTTGATATTGTTCGAATAGGCACTTCAGGCTCATTACAAAGTGACATTCCGGTTGATAGTTTTGTGATGGGTAAATACGGATTGGGTTTAGATGGTTTATTACATTCATATGTAGCAGAACATATCTTCGAAAAAGAAATGGAAGATGCTTTTATTAAACATACTAATTGGAGTAATAATAAAGCAAGACCCTATATTATAAAAGGTAGTGAACTATTAGAAAAAAAATTAAGTAGCGATAAGGTTTTTACTGGGCTTACAGCAACAGCTCCTGGATTTTATGGACCTCAAGGCAGAATTTTACGCTTACCTATTCAAGATATTCATTTGAATAGTAAAATGGATAGTTTTAATTTTAATGGCATCCGTATTTCAAACCTTGAAATGGAAACTTCAGCAATTTATGGCTTAGCTCGCTTACTTGGTCATAATGCACTTTCAATGAATGCAATTATTGCTAATAGAGCAAATGGCACTTTTAGTAATGACCCGTATAAAACCGTAGAAAGATTGATACAATATACCTTAGATAAATTGGTAGAATAGCTTATACCAAAAACAAATCAAAATGAGTGATAAAAATGGTTTCTTTTCCCTTTCTTCTTTACTTAAAAATAATTTCGTAGCTATTGCTATGAAAGAATTTTTAAATTCGAATAAGAAAAAAATAATTCAATTTTTCTATCAATAATTTTAACATGCTTTTGGTATCATGAATATTGAAGAATACCGTTCATATTGTCTTTCAAAAAAAGGAGTGACTGAATCTTTCCCATTTCCAAAACTTCCCAATGTTTTAGTTTTTAAAGTATTAGGGAAAATGTTTACTGCAACAGATATTAATTCTTTTCAAAGCATTAGTCTAAAAGCTAATTCTAATGAGATAGAATCATTAAGAGCTCGTTATTCTTGTTTAGACACACAAGCTTATATGAATAAAAAGCATTGGAATAAAGTCATATTGGACAATTCTGTAAAAGACAGTATCATTTATAAATGGATAGATACTTCCTATGAATTAGTTGTCCAAAATTTGACAAAAAAACAGCAACAAGAACTTAAGTCATTATAATGCAGAAAATAACTATTGGCGGAGTACCCGAACATTTTAATTTACCTTGGCATTTAGCTATTGAAAAAGGTAAGTTTAAAAAGAAAGGTATTGATCTTCAATGGGAAGAGTTTCCCGGTGGTACAGGTGCTATGTGTACTGCTTTACGTGATGGCAGTATTGATATTGCCATTATTTTAACCGAAGGTATTATCAAAGATATTATCAATGGCAATCCCAGTAAAATTGTAAAAGTATATGTACAATCTCCTTTGTTATGGGGAATTCATGTTGCAGCCAACTCAAAATTCACAACTATTCAAGAATTAGAGAATGCCAATATAGCTATCAGTCGTTATGGGTCAGGCTCACAATTAATGGCAAAAGTAAATGCACATACACATAGCTTTGATATTGATAATTTACAATATAAAATTGTCAAAAACCTCAACGGAGGTATTGAAGCTTTAAGCAATGGTACAGCCGATTATTTTTTATGGGAACATTTTACTACAAAACCTTATGTAGATCAGGGTATTTTTAGAAGGATAGATAATATTACCACACCATGGCCTTGCTTTGTAATGGCAGTCCGTGATGAAGTTTTAGAACATCAAAAATCTGAAATAGGCACTATTATTAAAGTTATAAACAAACAACTAAACATATTTAAAGATCCTTTAGAAAACGACACCTTGATACAGTTATTTTCAGAACGATATCATCAAAAGACCAAAGATGTAACTAATTGGTTATCAATTACTAAATGGAATCATAAAAAATCCATCTCAAAAAAATTAATCAATACCATTCAAAATAAATTAGTGCAATTTAGCGTTATAGAATGTTCAGTACATCCTAATCAATTGATTAAAAAGGTGTTCTGAAAAACTAACCTCTTTAAACTGATGAAAAAACTGATACTAATATTTTATTTTATTTTTCATGGATACAACACTTTTGCCCAACCTTCAATCAATACAGTAACAGGTGATATTGGTACAACACTTACTATTAGTGGCTTAGGATTCACTGAAAAAGCCAATGCAAAACCGCTTTTTTGGTGGAAAGCCGATTTTGGTACCACTCCTTCTACCCTAGGCAGAAAAACAGCTTGGGATGGAAACCCTGCTTTTGGTGTAGGTACTTTTTATACCACTATTGTTGCTCCCGGCTCACAACAATCGGTTGGTATGGACCATGGTACATCTAGTGGTGCTGCACTATCTCGTGTTAATTTTGAAAGTGACCAACTTTACTTGTATCGAAAAAATTATGAGGATTTTGATATTACTAAAGACTATGCTCTAAGAACAAATACTACCATCGTTTCAGGAACACCTAATATTGGGGATGTAGTTACCGGGCAAACATCTGGAGCGACTGGAACCATTATAGAACTTAAGCTTACAAGTGCCACAAAATATCTTGTTAGATACGACGGTAACACAGGAACAATTAACAATCAGCCACCAACTGACTTCATAAAAGGAGAACAATTAAATTGTAGCTCAGGTGCAATATTAACCAACACAGAAAATAACGGCGTTTTTAGATCTTTTAATTTTAAAACAATTAGAATGTGGTCGGATGCGGTTCAAGGTCTAGACAACAATATTCATATGAGTGCTCAAGGTTTAAATGGTTCAGAATTTAGAATTACTCCTGAAGGAACAGAAGGGACAACTTGGCCAAATGATTTTACGCTTCAAATTATATCTCAACTACCCAGAGAATGGAAGGTTGAAGAACTTCAATATGAAACTTCTGATATAAATGTAAAAAACGGCACTTTTAATTTTTATCAAAAAGGAATACTGGGTACAGACAACAAATTTCGAATGAAAGATACCGATGCTCCAAACCGATATAACCGAATTTTCCAATCTCAAGTATCACACAAAGCTCAACCGGGTTCTGTGATGTATTATGATAACTTGTACATAGATGATACCTGGCATCGAGTAATAATTAGTAAAAGTAGCACATGGGCTTCACGTGGTAATGTAGAAATCCAAATTCCAGC
>CAZHYX010000097.1:0-9977 GCA_964536675.1 uncultured Flavobacteriaceae bacterium | reverse complement strand
ATTTTAGTAATGATAGGGGTTAATTAATACTGCCAAGATACTATATTTCCTCTGTAAAAAAAACTATTTATACAATTCGGTTAGAGGTAAACTAATTATAGGTTTACAAAAAAATTATGCAGGTTTAACTATAATTTACAAATGTTATTCTGTAATTTCTATACTTCTTTTTAGCTCATTACCTAACTCATCAATAACTGTAACAATATGTTTTCCTGTTTTAGGTTGTATTGCCATTTCATGAAAGGTTTGTGTCGTACCAATAAAATGAGCATCTACATACCAAAATACTTTTATGTCTTGGATAGAATGCGCCAATCTAAACACCAAATCATTTTTTTGTTCATTAAAACCTTTAGGTAAAAATACTTTTACTGATTCTTTCGGATAAATAAAATCCATAACCCTCTTTTCTTCTGATAAGCAATCAGGTTTAAAGGTTGGTAATACTCTGTATGTTGGATTTTTATTTTGATAATAGAACTCCATTAATGGCGATAGTACAAACCAGCTTTTATGTTTCATTTTATTGATTGGGTAACAGGAAGAGTTCACCTGATATTGTTCACTTTCGTCTAAATGTACCCAAAAATGATTCGGACAAGGTCTGGTTTTCAGTCCTGCTCTTTGTACAAAAACTGAGTCTTTTTCTTCACAAATTTCTGAAGCTCTATATCCACTTTTATTGCAAACTGGTATTTTTTTTAATTCATCAAAGGGTTTTGTAAACCATTTACTTCTCGGCAACACATCAAACACATCAAATAAAATGGGTGCTGCGGTTGAAATACCAACCAAGCCTGGTCTTCCTTCACCATCAGCATTGCCAACCCAAACACCTACTACATAATCTTTGGTTGAACCTATTGCCCAAGCATCTCTAAACCCAAAACTAGTACCTGTTTTCCAAGCTATTTCTTTCGACGAATCGAAAAACTGCCAATTTTCATTGCCTTCTGGTCGGTTTACTTCTTTTAATGATTTATACGTCATATAAATTGATCCTGCATCAAATATGGTTTTTTCATTTGAAAGTTCTCCGAAATCAATTGTTTTATCAGCAATAAAAGTAGGTTCCACAAACTCATTTTTATAATATTTTCCTTGTGTATCATCATAATGATTGATGGTTGATGATAATGAAGCATAACTTTTACATAAATCCCACAAATTACTTTCAGCACCACCTAAAATCAAAGATAAACCATAATGATTGGCATTGTATTTTACATCTTTTAAATTTAATTTCTTTAGATAATGATGGAATCTATCCAATCCGAATTGTTGTAACATTCTAACTGCCGGAACATTTAAAGAACGTGATAAAGCTCTACTTGCCGGAACAGCTCCATCGTATTCTGAATCGAAATTTTTCGGATTATAACTTCCTATCTGCGTAGGGACATCTCCCACCAATGTATTTGGTAAAATTTCCCCGGCATCCAACATTCCTGCATATAAAAAAGGTTTTAGAATACTACCTGTACTTCTTGGTTTGTTTATGATGTCAACATCTTTTTGATGTGCTCTATCTGTAGGTGAATTTCCTACATACGCCAATACCTTGCGCGATTTAACTTCTAAAACCAGTACTGCTATATTATGAATTTGATTTTGTTGTAAGTTATTATAATGCGTTTTTACAATACTATTTACACGTTGTTGCAATCTTATTTTTATACTTGTTTTCGTTCGTTCTCCTTTATTGGTTTTTGTAATACGTTGTAATAAATGAGGTGCAATTTGTGGTAATCTATATGGTTTTTGAGGTAATTTTTCTTCAATTGCTAATTGATAGGTCAATTCATCTATAATATTATTCTTAAACAATTTTTTTAATAATCTATTTCGTTTTTTTAATAGACGGTCTTGATTTTTACCCGGGAAAATGAGGCTTGGTGCATTTGGTAATACGGCTAAAGTAGCGGTTTCTGCCCAAGACAATTCACTAGGGTTTCTGCCAAAATATCGCCAAGATGCTATGTCTAATCCTACTACATTACCGCCAAAAGGCGCATTAGAAGCGTATAATGCTAAAATATCGGATTTACTATGCCTAAGTTCCAATCGTGTAGCTAATATAATTTCAATAATCTTTTCAAAATAGGTTCTGGATTTTCCTTTGCGGGATAGTCTAATTACCTGTTGTGTCAAAGTACTACCTCCTCGTTTTATAGTGCCTGATTGTAAATTCTGCCAAAAGGCTTTTGCTATTGAAACTAGATTAAACCCAGGGTGTTTATAAAAATAGGCATCTTCAAATGTGATTATACTTCGTTCAAATTTAAACGGAATACTATCCGTATGAGGAAAACGCCATTGCTCATCTGCTGCAATTTGAGCGCCTAATAATTCACCTTCTACACTTTCAATTACTGTAGAAGTAGGTTCATTAAAGAGTGGTTTTGGTAAGGAGAAATAGTACCATATTAAAAGTACTACAACAATTACAGACTTGATTTTATGGTTTTTTATGTAGGTTATTATTTTCATTTTTATATCCTTACGCAGTTTTAACCCTTCCGTCCACGCTAGAAGCGTGTCCACCTTCCCTTAAAAAAGGAAGGAGTTAAATTCTGACTAGAAATATTATTACTAACTTTTGATTTTAATCTTTACATCAAACTCTCTACCTTCAAAAGCCGGTCGGCGAAGCAGGGAGGAGCGTCTTTTACTAAAGTAAAATCCATCTTCCCTCGTCGGGAAAGGAGTTAGATTCTAACTATAAATAATAATTTGTTTTCGAAAACTCTCCTCCTATTTTCAAGGAGGAGTGGGTTTTGCCTTAGCAAAAAGTCTAGGTGGTTATTTACAACTACCTCATATCATAATAGTGTAAATTTTACTTTGAAATTTTAATACCTTCTTTTACTTTTTTATTAAGGTTCTGACTAGAAATAAAACTCTTTGATCAAATTTTGATTCTTCACGCTAAAACTCCTCTCCTTTTTTCAAGGAGGGGTGGGTCACACTTTAGTGTGGCTCGGGGTGGTTATTCTTTAAAATAACTACTAATTTCCTCCAAAACATCCTCTATATTCTCAAAAACCAATTTGTTTTCAAACCGAACTACTGTAAAACCTAATCTTTCTAAATTTTGAGTACGTTCTTCTTCATAATTTTGTTGTGCAAAATCTAAATGTACTGCTCCATCTAATTCAACAATCACCTTTTCTGAAGCACAATAAAAATCTACTATATAATTTTCAATACTATGTTGCCTTCTAAATTTTCTGCCTTTGAGCTGTTTTTTCTGTAAATATTTCCATAATGTTGCTTCAGCAGGTGTTAGGCTTTTTCGAAGTTTCTTTCTTCGTTGTTCTAAGTATTTACGATTGTGTAGGTTATTCATGTGAGCTTAGATTTTTGATGTATTTTATGTTTTTTACCCCTCAACTCACGCTCAATGTCATTAAGTTAAGGAAATGAACCCTTCCGTCTTATTCTTCGAATAAGCCACCTTCCCTTATTAAGGGAAGGAATTTGTTTCTAACTACAAATTTTATTTTTAACTCGATTTATAAATACATAGAAAAATTCTCTTTGAAAAAAACTCTTAACTTAATGACATTCCGCTCACGCTTTGGCGTGACCACCTTCCCTAAATTAGGGAAGGAGTTAGATTCTGACTACAAATTAAAATTATCGCTCTATATTATTAAACCTTTACGCCAAAACTCTCCTCCTTTTCAAGGAGGAGTGGCTTTTGCCTAAGCAAAAGACGAGGTGGTTATTATAATTAGTTTAAAATGTCTTTTCTACTCTAAAATTATAATCGTTTCTTTTGGTTTTTTTATTCGAATTTGAATTCTCTTATATTCCCATTTACCTTCTTTTCTATCGGCTGAAACATCCATTCTACCTCTTCCTTTAGAGCCTTTAACACGGACTGAAATGTCAACAGAATTACTGTTGTTTGAATATTTTACAACACCTTCAGCAATAGCAAAAAAATCAATGGGTTCTAAGCCTCCTAATTTTCGTTTTACTTCTTCATTTTCGCTTGCTATTTCAAGAGCTCCCTCATAAATTTCTGATTCTGCATATACTGCAACAACGTCTGAAATTTCATTACCTGCTATTGTTGCTATAAGGGTAATTCCAGAAAATAGTACTAGCAGTGGTATTAGCCATTTCAAGTTTCTATTTAACCAATGTTTTTTAGGAATTGCTTCATTCATAAATTTTTGATTTTACTTTTTTTGACCCTTCCGTCTTTTGCTTAAGCCAAAGCCACCTTCCCTCTTCGGGGAAGGAGTTTAGATTCTAACTTCAAATAGAATTCTTTGTTCAAATTTCGATTCGTTATGCTATTATTCCCCTCCTTTTTTCAAGGAGGGGTGGCTTTTTGCCTTAGCAAAAAGACGGGGTGGTTATCATTTCACCACCTCAACCCATTTACCTTTAGTTCTTACAAAATAGTCATTGTCATACATCGCCTCTGCTTGTATTCCCGGTAAATAATAGTTTCCTAAGTACGACGCATTGAGTTGTACTGTAAATGTTTTTGATTTTCTACTATCTAAATCAAAATAGAAGTTTACTCTATCGTCTCTTATATCCGTAAATTCTGCTTGACTGCCTGTTGAACTACCATAATCTGTAAAACGTGTGTTTATTATTTCCCATCCTGAAGGGAAAATTTCTGTTAAGGCTATATCATGAAGGTTTTCAGCTTTTAAATTACTTATAGTAACGGTAGCTTTAAAGTCAGTTCCTTGACTCAGTTTCGTAATATCTATACCATTACCATTGGTATCCGTATAATTGATAGTAAGCCCTAGATTACGTTTTTCAGCCAATTCTTTTCCTAAAGGTAAAATACCCGAATTCAACACTCTAACATAAACTACATTTGCTTGATTGTTCTTTAGTTTTAAACTATTGTCTCCATCGTTAATACTTAGTTTACGTTGTGCAATAGCTTTTTGTGTATTGATAACCTCTGTTTTTCCATTATTTGCTGTGTATTGAACTTTAACAGCTTTTCCGCCATTGATTTCTACCATTTTCGCCATTGCTAATAAACAATAAGATGTTGTTTGTGTACTCATCCACCTTTTTGAGGAAAGCTGTTTGGCTAAATATTGTGCCATTTCACGAGATTTAGAATCACCTGTAAGTAACATCGTTTCCATTGCCATAGCTCTATTTCTGTTGGTTGAACCATACGTATAATAATCGCCTTTAACTGATTCAAAATCAATATTGGCAGTATTGGCAACTTTTTTAGCTACTTCTTTTTGTCCTGCCAACGCATAGGCTGCTGCTAATCGCCATTTTGCATCATTTGATAATTTACCATGTTCGCGTAAACGGTTCATAGATGCTAAATCAGGATGACCAGCCAATGCCAAAGTATATAGACGATACGCTTGTGCTAAATCGTAATAATAATACCTATTGCTTGCTCGCCAATTTCTAGCGAATTTTTGTTGATATTTTAGCCAATTATTCATAAAAGTCAATGGCATAACATATCCTTTTTTCTGAGCTTCAATCATAAAATGCCCTGCATAACTGGTACCCCAATCGTCTACTGTATTTTGACCCATCCAATAACTCATTCCGCCATTAGGTGTTTGAAAATGACCTAAACGTTCAATCGCTTTTTTGACATTATTATCCATTTCCTGTTTTTTATTATAAGTCAAATCAAAAATATCTGCTAAATATAATTGTGGAAAAGCGCTCGATGTGGTTTGCTCAACACATCCATGAGGATAACGGATTAAAAATTGTAACCTACCTGTAAAATCCATTGGAGGTAAGGTAGAGAATTCAATCTCAGCTTTACTTGTTCCGGTAACACCAAAGGTTTTAAAATCAATAGTTTGCTCAGCATTTGGTTCTAAAATAATATCGGTAACTGTGGTGCTTACCGGGTTCGGATTTACAATATCTATCTCAACTTTATACGATGATTTTTCTCCATTACCAGATGCCAACACTTCAATGGTTCCAATACCTTGTGCTTTGCTGACATCTAATTCGAAATACACCATTTTTTCATCTGGCTTGGAAAAGGAAAGAGATTGTGTTTTTTGTCCGATAATTGTAATACCTTTACTCAGTTTTAAACTGATGTTAGCGTTCTTAATTTTAGGTTCCATAGCAAAAACGGTAATCGGTAAGGTTACTTTTTCACCAGGACTCAATTTCCGCGGAAGCGAAGATAATACCATCAACGGTTTGCGAACAGGTGTTGTTACATCTATGCTACCATAAGCTGCTTTTGTATTGTCTCCGGCAATAACCATTGTCCTTACAGAGCCTATATATTTTGGCATTGTAATTTTATGCTTTTTCGTTTCGCCTTTTTTTATGGTAAAAGGCCCTAAATAGGTCACAACTGGTTTAAATCGGTTTGCTTTTTTAGGAGGTGTTTTAGTTGCATCTTCATCACCTCCAATTCCGAAAACTTGTTGTATGCTTCCGCCATAAGCGCCAATAACATGATCGAAAATATCCCAGGTTTTTACACCCAACGCTTCTTTGGTATAAAAATTATTCCATGCATTTGGAGTTTTAAAGCGCGTTAAATCTAATAAGCCTTCATCAACAATTGCTAAAGTATAAGTCATCGGTTTACCTTGTTTTTCGCTAACTTTAACAGTGAATTTTTCTTCAGGTTTCAATACTTTTGGCATTGAAATTTGAGGCTCCAATATAGTATTTGGATCTTTCACTAAAATAGGAATTACACCATATAATCGCAATGGTAAATCATTAGCAGTAGAAGCGTGTGGTTGCAATAATGATATATTAATAAACACATTAGGCGTCATTTCTTTAGTAATAGGTATTTCAACAGTCGTTTCGCCCTTTTGCGTTTTTACCCAACGCTGATCTAACACTTCTGTACCGTTTTCAATACTAATTAATGCTCTACCTGCTGTACCTGAAGGAAATGTTATTTTAGCGGTTTCGCCAACATTATAATTCTCTTTGTCAGCAGAGAAAACTAACATTTTGGCTGCTTGAGGATCACTTCCTGCCGGTCTACTCCACCAATTTCTATAGAAATAGATTGTTCTTCCTGTGGCATGTCCGCTCTTTGGGTCATAAACTCTAATTAAATACCTGCCTCCGTCTTCTTCTGAAATATTAACTGTGAAATTTCCTTTTCCTTTGGTGTTTGTATTGACCGTAAATGATTTTATAGGTTTGTGATATTGGCTACCAACATACGATGCTAAATCGTCATAAGAAGAGTTCCACCACCAACGCCATTGAATTTGATATACTTTTACTTCTAAATTCTTAGTTTGAACGGGCTTTCCTTCTGCATTAACTGTAGCAACATCAAAAGTGACATCTTCATCTGTATAATAGGAACCATACGCTCTTGCTTTTGGAGATTGTATCCCTACAAAAACATCATAAGGTGCAAAATTCATACTGACTGCATCCATAGAAAAATCGCCTCCGTTTTCGAAAGCTCGGGTTAAAAATGATGCTTTTAACATACCTGGTGCTTTATTGCCAAAATTTATCTTTTTGGTCAATTTGGCATTACCTTCAGCATCAAGCCTACCATCAAAAATGGTCATTTCTTCTGTAGAAAATGTTCGCGTAGGATCTGTAAAAATATACTTAGGATAATTTTTAAATGCAGTTGAAGTACTTGTGAATTTTGCGTTTACCTCAGCTTTTAAATTCTTTGCCACAGCGCCATGTAACCATTTGACATTTAATGCTGCATCAATTGGTTTTTTTGAAGTAAGGACTTCATCTTTAAAGTCAATCTTAATTTTTAATCGATTTGGTTTTACGGTTTCTATTTTTAATCCTTGATAAAAAATAGCACCACCAACGCTAACTTTGGCATTCCAGTTTCCGGTAGCTCCAGTTTCTGGAGTAGGTACTGTGAATTTATAGAATCCGTTACTGCCCTCAGTTCTAATCTTTTTATAGCTTAATTTCCCGTGTGGATCGGTAATTTCTAACCGAACAGGATGGTTTTTAGGTAGTGGATTTGCATTGTCATTCAATACAAAAGTTAAATGTAAGGTGTCGCCAGGTCTCCAAACGCCACGCTCACCATAGATATATCCTTTTAATCCTTTTTGTAATTTTTTACCGGAAACGTTAAACTTACTCAGTGATAACGAATACCCGTCGTCTAGCTTAATATAGGTTTTGTTTTTTCCGCTTGATATAATAGCGAAATAAGCATTTTTATCAGCATCATAAATTGCAAAACCTTGTCCGTCCGTTTTAACAGTAGCTATTTCTTGTTGTTGATAATTAAACAACTTAACCGTTGCATTGCCAATAGGGTTTGTAGTCAGAATATCCGTTACCGCAAAATGATAAGATCTATTCTCTCCTTTTTTAGCAATTACACCTATGTTAGAAGCTAAAATATTAGCAGATACAATATTATTTTCATTGTAATAATAAGCCTCTTTACAGGGGTTTTCTCTATCCTCCCAATTATAATAGCGATAGTTTTGATAACTATAAATTAAATTATCCCAATACTGTTCTTCGCGTTCATCTGCATCATTAGACTCAGCTGTATTGTATTGACTTTCATCATCGTAATAATAATCGTTATCCTCTGAATTGGTAGTGGTTTGACTAGCATCACATTTGTATAAGGAATAACCTTTTGTGAAACTCAATTCTATCCTATAAATAGCACCCGGATCTGACTTAATCATTTTTGATAGATCAATAGCATAGGTTTTCCATTTGCCATTGTTCTCTAGTTCTGATTTGACAAGTGTTATCGTTTTCTTTGCAACTCTTCGTCCTACTCTTCTAATATTATATCTGTCCTGTCCGTCAAGATTATTTTCTTGTAAAAATTGTAAAACATTACTTTCATAAATCTTAATTATACGAACGTCAACAGCTTTTAAATTTACAGCTTCAAAATTGAATTTTAAGTTATTAGAATTAGGCAAAATAACACCGCTACTAACCAATCTAACTGCGGGTTTTACCTGTTCAAAAGCAATTTTTTCTGAAAATGTTTTTTTGAGTTTATAGCCATCAGTGTTTTTTATACCTTGAAAAACATCTACTTGAATAGTACCAATAACCCTACTATCAGGATATACTTTTAAGACATTACCGTCAACAACATATTTTAAACTTTTAGTGTTTTCAATAGCTACCAAACCTTTAAAATTTTGTTGCTTTTTTAAAGGATCAGAAAAATTAATAGACAAATGTTGTTCAGGTGTTTGAATAACATCAACATTCACAATCGTAAAATTACTAGTTCCTGGAATTTGCTTTTTAACGGAGCCTTTATTGTCAATTCCATGTTTTTTACCCGACCAGCTAATTTCAATTTCTGAATCGTCTTTAAAACGATGGATACTGTCTATTTTAAATTCATAAACCGTAGTAGATTGTAATACGGGTTGCCATTTTATATTTAGTTTTTTGCCTTTTTGAGTTGCAGAAACCAATGTTTTTACGGTTTCTATCGGTAAAACATCAGCGGACTTTAAAACGCCCTCAATATATTGCCATTCTTTACTATACGATTGTAAATTATTTGTATTAATCGTAAAATCAGGTTGAATCGTTTTAAACTTAAACGTGTATTTTTTAAATTCTGAAGGAACGTTATTATAAATTTTAGACAAATTAACTGTAATACTATATTCGGTGTCTGGTTTTAGGTTTTCTTCTGGTTTAAAAACCACTGTTCTGGAATTTAAAGCAGATAATTTCCCTTTAATAGATGGAGATATTGAAATAATCTTATCAGATATTTCGGTATCAGTATCCCAACCTTCTACTTCTTTTGCCAAACCAATTTGTATGGGTTCGGTTACAGAAACTACCCCCGAAGTTGTATAATAAATATATTCTTTAAACTTAAAAAGATTATCGGTTTCTTGCTGTGGGTTTTTGTCTTTACAGGATACAACTAATAGTAATAAAACTGTAATTGAGAGTTGTTTTATAAAGTTCATTTTAAAGAAATTTTTGTCTATTTTTCAAAATATGAA
>CAZHYX010000096.1:0-9989 GCA_964536675.1 uncultured Flavobacteriaceae bacterium | reverse complement strand
TATTACAACACAAAATAGTGATAACGAGATTTAAATATCCTACGTATAAAAACCCGATGAATAGAATCGTTATTACTGCAAATCATACAAAAAAGGATTTAAAAATCCTCTCCCTAGCCCTCTCCAAAGGGTTATTTCCTAGCTAGTGGCATTTAATAATATTGCCCTATGTAGATGGATTTTACCTAAAATGTCACATTGAGCGCAGTCGAAATGCTTAGAAGCATCAATATGAAAGCCCTTCGTTAAGCTTCGCTTTCTATCTTCAATACAAATATATTTGTATTTCGATAATGCTCAGGGTGACAGACTAATTGCTTTTCAAATAAAATGTCTCATTCTAGGGAATGACCCTCCAAAGGAGAGGGGATTTAATAAAGAAAATTGATAAATAATAGTGTATTAAAAGATAAATTATGATAAATAAAGTAACAACAACATGGAAAGGTGGCTCGCAATTTGAGTCAACCAACTTAGGCGGAAACTTACTAATAGATGTTGGCGAAGAGGCTAAAGGGTATAGACCAAAATCATTAATGCTATCTGCGTTGGCTGGATGTTCAGGAGTAGATGTGATTCCGCTATTAAAAAAAATGAGAGCCGAAGTTGATGGGTTATCAATAGACATTGAAGCTGAACTCACAGATGAACATCCTAAATATTACCATAAAGTAAAAGTGATCTATAATTTTTATGGGAAAGAGTTTAAAAAAGATAAAATAGAAAAAGCTGTAAAATTATCTAAAGAACGTTATTGTGGTGTTATGGAAATGTTTCGACAATTTGCTGAGGTTACGGTTGAGATTAAATATTTTGAAGAGTGATTTAACAAAAACCTCAGTACCAATAAGTTTGGGGCTGAGGTTTTTTTTACAATTTAATATCAATGCCACATTGAGCGCAGACTAAATATTAATTTTCCCACCAAACTGGGGTTATAGGTGTTTGTTCATTAGCTTCAACAACTGCACCGTTTCTAGTTAATTCATTTGGCGGGTATGTGGCTCTTCTAAACCACTCTCCTTCAAAGTCACCATCAGAATCTTCTTCTTCCCTAATTGTTAAACCTTTAAACACATCGTCAGAAAAATTATAACGTCTGTGATCAACAAAAGTTTCAGGATTTAAGAAATTATGAATATACTTCTCTTTCATAATATGGTTTATCGCTAACCCAGCTTCGCCAACTGCAATTGCTCCATCTGCAAGATAAGTTGCACCGTCAACACCATACATACTCATACTCGCATTGATACCTTCCACATAAGCTGTGTATGCATTTGTATTAGAACCAACACTAGTTGTAGTGCCTCCATTTGCTAAAAATGCTGCTTCAGCTTTAATAAACATCGCTTCAGCATAACTAATTAACATCAATGGGGAGCCTATACTTGTGTAAAAACCATTTTCTACAAATTGTGTGTTTGCATTCGTTCCGTCTGGGGCAAGTCCCTCTCCACCACTAACAAAGCCTTTCCATTCTGCTACACCGCCATTAGTGGCAAATAAAGGTAATCTAGGGTCAATTGTCAAAGCACCTCCTTGAAAAGGGTAATTATCTCCATTCATAGAACTTACTAATTGACTAGCTATATCTCTATGAAAATTCCCAGTATTTCTAGCTAAAATTTCACTTGAATACCAAGGATTAATATTTCTATCATCATAAAACATTAAAAAATCATCACTAGTAGAAGTAAAGCCATTAGCTATAGTTGCTAATACATCATTAGCAGATGTTACTTCTTTATTAACCAAATGTAATTGGTAACGTGCTTTTAATGTATAAGCAGCTCTTAACCATTGATCTAGATCACCTCTATAAATTAAATCCTCATTCCCAACTGAAATACCAGAATTATCAACACCTTGCAAAGCTGCGATAGCGCTGTCTAATAAAGCAAAAATTTCATTATAAACTTGTTCTTGTGTATCAAAAGCTGGTGCAAGGTTTTCTTGACCTAAAGAAGCTTGAGAAAAGGGAATATTATCCCAAGTATCTGTGGCGATTCCTATATTAATGGCTGTTAAAATATCGGCAACTGCTCCGTAGTGTGGAGCGCCTTCTTCTGTAGCTTTTTGCTTGATTATTTTTATATTTGGTAATATAAATAAGTATATCTGATTCCAAAGCCCAGCAGCTTGTGTTTCTCCAGCAGCTCCACCACCTTGGCTTACAAAATTTTGTACATAATTACCAAAAACTAATTCACCTGAACGTTGCCCTTCTAGAGTACTATGAATTATGGGAGCTAATAAATCACTCATACCTAATTGTTCTACATCAGCTGTTCCTGAAGGAGTGTTTACGTCAAAATATTCTTCACTACAGCTTGTAATGCCTACTGAAATCAATATTATCAATACTATTTTTGTTATAAATTTTTTCATCTTTTCCGTTTTTAAAATCCTAATTTAATCCCAAAAGAATAACTCTCACTAATGGGAGTACTAAAACCAGTAAACCCATACCTATTTGATCCTGAACTAAATTGACTTCCTTCAGGGTCAAAACCTTCAAAAGGTGTCCATAATAATAAATTTTGTGCACTAGCTGATATGGCAAAAGTATCCATATGTAATTTTTCTAAAATAGTACCAGTAATATTATAGGTCAAGCCAATATTTCGTAGCTTAACCCAAGAAGCATCTTGTATTAAAATTTCTGAAGCCCTATTATATCGAGTTGAACTTCTATAATAATCCTGATCTATCAATACTTCTTGAGTATTTGGTATAAAACCACCACTACCATCATCCATTACTCCTTCTAGAATTGTGGTTTCATTTCTAAATTCAGTGAGTCCTAAAATACCATTTCGAATAGAATTTCTTCTGCCCGAGTCATATAGGTCGCCACCTTCTTTCCATTCTAATAAGAAGTTAAAACTAATATTTTTATAGGATAGGTAGTTACCGATAGATGCTATAAAATCAGGAAATGCATTACCTACTTTTTGTCTTGCATCAAAGTCAACTCTAGGCATACCATCATCACCTATATAACGCTGACCATTTTCATAACGCCATCTCCAACCATAAAGGTCTCCAGTACTATCACCTTCTCTTACTTCTGATGTTATACCAGCAAAACCAGAATTTGCAAATACAATGGCTTGTATATCTTCAGGCAAGGCTATTACTTTACCTTCATTCGTTGAATAATTTAGAATGGTTTCCCAGCTAAAGTTATCATTTTTGATAATGTTTGCACTAATTAATAATTCATGCCCAAATGTTTCAAAATCACCAGCATTTCTATTTAAAGCTGAGATTCCTGTTGAAGGAGCAGTACCAACATCGAAAATTTGAGTTTTAATAGTCGTTTTATAATATGCATAATCTATCCTTAGTCTATTTTTAAAGAAACGTAAATCTGTTCCTATTTCAAAGGATTGGTTTTTTTCAGGAATTGTATTTAAATCGCCTTCTAATGTACTAATTCTAAATCCACCAGTACCGCCGAAAGGGAAATCACCATCAGCTATGAAAAACCTACCTGTTCTTCCAAAAACAGGTCCTTTACCTACTTCAGCCCAAGATGCTCTTAATTTACCGAAACTAAAAAAATCGCTTTCCCCAAATAGATCATGAATATCGTACGCTAAACTAATTGAAGGATAAAAGAAGGAACGGTTTTCTTTAGGTAATACAGAAACCCAGTCATTTCTGCCAGTAATAGTTAAAAACAACTTATTTTTATAATCGAATTTTAACTCCCCAAAAACACCAACATTTCTTGATTGGGTAATAGCATTTCCTGCAAAAATATTAATAGTATTTGTAATATCATTAATACCAGGAACATTTAAAGTTTCTCCTCTCACTGATGTGAAATCAGTTTTTGAATCAGATATTTGATTTCCAAGAGTCAAAGTAGTACCAAAATCTTCTGACCAATCTTTAGTTAATGTTACTATAAAATTAGATTCTAAACCTAAAAAATTGATATCTTGTTCAACAATAAAGCCTCCTACCTGCGTACCAGTATCTAAATCAGGTGGTACAAAACGATTCCGTTGATCAGAAAAATTATCAACTTGAGCCGAATAGGTTATATTGATCCAATCTTTTGGTGTCCAATTCAAGATAACATTTCCTATCCAACGGTTTACATCATCTGTTAAATTACTAGTTTCCAAAAAATATCTTGGATTATCAATAATACCTCGAGAGTAATTTCGTTGTGTACCATCAGGGTTTTGAAAATCATTGATTGGAAATGTTGGAGAATAGAATGATAAAGAGCTAAATACTGATTTATCACCTCCGTTGGCTCTTGTTCCTCCAGAATTTGTATAGGCAATAGAGGAGTTAATTGTAAAATTATCTGTAGCCTGATAGCCTGCTTTAAATCTAAAAGTTGTTTTGTTATATTCGGCATTTGGTAAAACACCTTTTTCACTATTATTACCTACAGAAAAGAAATAATCAATTTTATCAGAAGCACCACTGATGTTAAAGTTAACTTGTGTATTTATACCAGTTTTAAATAATTCATAAGGATCATAAAAACGGTCATTGGTCAAATCTATAGTTTGCCCATCTGGATTAAGAACAGAATCGTCAGTATATCTTGGGCCCCATGTATGAAATGGGGTACTGGCAAAAACTGAAGTAAACCCTGTATCTGTTTCAGGAGTATATAATGCCTCTACACGACCCCTCCATCCTTCACGAAAAGTTTTTTGTA
This sequence comes from uncultured Flavobacteriaceae bacterium, assembly GCA_964536675.1. Classification (GTDB taxonomy): domain Bacteria; phylum Bacteroidota; class Bacteroidia; order Flavobacteriales; family Flavobacteriaceae; genus Aureibaculum. The sequence continues at coordinate 5,296 of CAZHYX010000096.1, read as the reverse complement.
AATCAGGAGTAGTATTTATTTCTCTAATTGTTGTTGAGGCTGTTATAGAGATTTTAGCTTTGCCTTGTTTACCTTTTTTAGTGGTAATAATAATGGCACCATTTGCCGCTCTAATACCATATAAAGCAGTTGCAGCTGCTCCTTTTAAAATATTAAAACTTTCTATATCTTCCGGGTTTATATCTGCAGCTCTGTTCGTAAAAGAAAACTGCTCAGAACTGGTAGGAGAATTTGACCCTGCACTAGGTAGAACATTACCCGCAAAAGTATCATTGTTTAATGCCAATCCATCAACTATGATGAGCGGTTGGTTATTCCTACTTGGATCTACAGAAGTTACCCCCCTAATTAAAATATCAATTCCACCACCAGCTGTTCCTGAATTTTGATTAATCTGTAAACCGGCAACTCTACCTTGTAGAGCAGTAATTGCATTTGCTTGTCCTGCAAGTTCTAAATCTTCGGCTTTAACTTGTGTTATTGAATACCCAAGCTCTCTTGCCTCTTTTTCAATACCAAAAGCGGTAATCACTATTTCATCTAGTTGACTTGTATCTTCTTCAAGATTAACATTTAAGGTTGTTCCTGTAATAGATACTTCTTTGGTTTTAAAACCTAAAAATGAAAAAACAAGCACATCACCTTGTGAGGCACTAATTTCATAATTTCCATCAAAATCTGTTGATGTTCCTGTACTTGTTCCTTTAACTTGAATATTTACGCCTGGTAATGCATTACCAGAATCATCACTTACTTTACCATTTACAGTAATACTTTGTGCGAATAGTAAAGAAAATGTTGTTGTAAAAAAAACAAGAAAAGAAAACATAATTTTTTTTCTCATAAGTATAAATTTGAATTAGTATTTAGTAAAACTACATAAAAAAATATTTTTTTTACGTTTTTTTGCATAAAACTTGCGTTTTTATTTTTGTTTTCGCAACTTTATGCAATAATTTTTAGGAATAGATAGGCATTTATTAGTAGTTATTACAGATAGTTTCTTATTGAAAACAATATAGCAATACTTATTTTACGACTTATATAAAGAATTTACAGATATCATTATATGTTAAAACAAGAAAGACATCAATTAATTTTAAAGAAACTCAAATTAAATAGGAAAGTATTATCTGTAAATTTAAGTAAGGAATTACTTGTCTCAGAGGATACAGTAAGAAGAGATTTAAAAGAGTTAGAAGTTAAACATTTACTATATAAAGTACATGGAGGGGCCTTGCCTTTAGAAAATAAAATACAAACTTATAATGAAAGGAGTGTATCTGATTTAGATAAAAAAAACAAAATTGCAAAAAAAGCGGTAAACTTAATTCATGATGGTCAGGTCATTATTATGAGTGGAAGTACTACTAATTTAGAACTTGCAAAAATTATTCCACCAAAAATAAATGCCACTGTCTTTACGTATAGTTTGCCTATAGCAATGCAACTTTCTCAACATCCTTCAATTGAGGTAATTTTTATTGGCGGAAAATTAAATAAGTCTGCGCAAGTAACTGTTGGGATTGATGTTGTAAATTCAATTTCAAGCATTAGAGCTGATTTATGCTTTATGGGAATAGGTGGTCTTGATATAAATAGAGGAATGACTGAACCTGATTGGGAGGTGGCACATATAAAAAAGAGTATGATACAAGTATCTGATTATGTTGTGGCCATGTGTATAAGCACTAAAATTATGGAAGTAAAAAGGTATTTGGTTGTACCAGTTAAAAAGATAGATACAATAATTTCTGATTTTGAACCTAATAATAGAGTTTTTATTGAATTTAAAGAGAAGGGCTTAATTATAATATAGATTTCATTTATAAATTAATTATATTATTTTTGATATATAATTAGGAATAGTATACTATGCGCTGGACACTCAAACCAAACCCACCTTCTAAAAAAGTTTCGCAATTATCTAATGAACTTTCAATAAGCAAAAATATAGCTTCTTTATTAGTACAACGCGGAATAGAAAATTATCAAGAAGCCAAAGACTTTTTCAGACCCAATTTAGACGATTTACACAACCCTTTTTTAATGCAAGGTATGCAGCTAGCTGTTGAGCGTATTGAAAAAGCAATTTCAACAAATGAAAATATATTAATTTATGGTGATTATGATGTAGATGGTACTACAGCAGTTTCATTGGTTTCTTCTTATTTAAAAACATATTATACAAACGTTGCGACTTATATACCCGACCGTTATGATGAAGGGTATGGTATTTCTTATCAAAGCATTGATTTTGCAAATGACAATGATTTTTCTTTGATTATAGCATTAGATTGTGGAATTAAAGCGATTGATAAAGTTGAGTATGCCAATAAAAAAGAAATTGATTTTATTATTTGTGACCATCATCGTCCCGGAGATGAGCTACCGAAAGCAATAGCGGTTTTAGATCCTAAAAGAGAAGAGTGTAATTATCCTTATGATGAATTATGCGGTTGTGGTGTCGGTTTTAAACTCATTCAAGCATTAGCTTCCCGTAAAGGGCAAACTATAGATGATTTAACTATTTATTTAGATCTGGTTGCTACAGCAATTGCCGCAGATATTGTCCCGATTACAGGAGAAAATAGAATCTTAACATATCACGGTTTGCAACAAATTAATACGAATCCTAGTGCCGGAATTAAAGCTATTATCAATCAACTAAAAAAGGACACTTTAACTATAACAGATGTGGTTTTTATCATTGCCCCTCGTATCAATGCTGCAGGTAGAATGAAGCATGGAAATTATGCTGTAGAATTATTAACCGAAACAGATTTAGATGTTGCCAACTCCAAAGCCTCTGAAATAGAAGTTTTTAATAATAACAGAAGAGATTTAGATAAGCTAATTACTATTGAAGCTTTACAGTTAATTGAAAAAAATAATGAGCAAGATAATTATACAACTGTGGTCATTGACCACGATTGGCATAAAGGTGTTATTGGTATTGTGGCTTCACGTTTAATAGAAACCTACTACAGACCAACTTTGGTTTTTACAAAAAGTGGAGATAAACTGGCTGCTTCAGCACGCTCTGTTAGCGGTTTTGATGTTTATAATGCATTGGATGCTTGTTCAGAATTTATTGAACAGTTTGGCGGACATAAATATGCTGCAGGATTAACACTGCAAGAAGAAAATTACGAAAGTTTCAAACAAAAATTTGAACAGGTAGTTAAAGAGACAATTCCTGATGAACTGAGAACACCTGAAATTAAAATAGATCAGGAAATGGAACTCTCAGAAATTACACCTAAATTTTATAGAATCTTAAAACAGTTTGGTCCTTTTGGCCCAAAAAATATGAAACCTGTTTTTATTGTTAAAAATGTAAAAGATACTGGCTATTCTAAAAATGTAGGTGCAGACGAAAGTCATTTAAAACTAAGCATTATTTCTGAGGACGGAATAAAATTTAACGGTATCGGATTTAATTTAGGGAAACACTATAACACTATTTCAAAAGGAAATTTATTCGATATTGTTTGTACCATTGAAGAAAATCATTGGAATGGGAATACCTCTTTACAGTTGAGTGTTAAGGATATACGCCCATCATAAATCCTTCTCAAAGGGAACTTTTTTTGATAAAATTAATGATGTTTTGTAATTCAGAATCTTTCGACTGCCCCTCAAGCCAGGCTAAAGTGAAGAATTTATAAAGTGAATCACCCCGTCTTTTATTACAATAATTTTTTTCAGGAACTATAGTAATTGTTGGGTTGGAATAATAGCCACCTCTACTTGAAATAAGGGGGAGTTTTTAAGGGTAAAGTTAAGATTATTGTTAGAGTTTTAATTTCTTCCCTCCCGATAGCTATCGGTATAAGGAAAAGTGTGCTTTGATGAAATCAAAAGACGGAAAGGTAAAGAACTTATAATAAACTAACCTTTTTTTAACTTAGCAATCGTCTCAATAGGATCTTCACTTTTAAAAACAAAACTTCCCGCAACTAATATATCAGCTCCGGCAGCAACTAATTTGGGGCAATTTTTATCATTCACGCCGCCGTCTATTTCTATGACTGCTTTTGAACCAGATTTGTCAATTAAATCACGTAACTGAATTACTTTTTTGTAAGTATTTTCAATAAAACTTTGTCCACCAAAACCAGGGTTCACACTCATAATCAATACCAGATCTAAATCTTGAATAACATCTTCAAGTACTGCAATTGGTGTATGCGGATTTAAAGAAACACCAGCTTGCATTCCTTCAGCTTTTATGGCTTGAACCGTTCTGTGTAAATGCGTACATGCTTCATAGTGAACCGTTAAAATATCTGCTCCGGCATTTTTAAAATCTGTAATGTATCGATTAGGATCTACAATCATTAAATGTATATCCATCTTTTTTTTGGCATGCTTTTTTATGGCTTTGATTACTGGTATTCCGAATGAAATATTAGGGACAAACATACCGTCCATAACATCAATATGAAACCAATCAGCTTCACTATTGTTAATCATTTCTATATCACGTTGTAGGTTGGCGAAATCTGCAGCTAAAATTGAGGGAGCTATAAGGTGACTCATAGGATATTTGTTGAAAGTTAAATTTTAGCAAATATAATTAAAACTATCATCCATATATGTAATATTAATGATAAACAAGTCTCTTCCCTTAGGGAAGAGATTTAGAGAGATAGGATAAAAAAGAAAACTCTCAACATTGTTGAGAGTTTTCAGTTCATTAATCAAAAAACGAATAGTTATTTGACTACTCATTATTGTAAAAGTATAAAAAATTAACCTAAGTAAGTTCTTAAAATTTTACTTCTTGAGGTATGCTTTAATCTTCTGATGGCTTTTTCTTTAATTTGACGTACTCTTTCACGTGTTAGGTCAAAGGTTTCACCAATTTCTTCTAAAGTCATAGGATGTGCATCACCTAAACCAAAATATAGCGCAACAACATCGGCCTCTCTAGGAGTTAATGTTTCTAAAGCACGTTCAATTTCTGTTTTTAGAGATTCATGCAATAAAGCTCTATCAGGATTTGGAGATTCTCCAGATCGTAAGACATCATATAAATTTGAATCTTCACCTTCAATTAATGGAGCATCCATAGAGACATGACGACCAGAATTTTTTAAAGATTCTTTTACATCATTTATAGTCATGTCTAACTCTTTAGCTATTTCTTCAGCTGAAGGAGGTCTTTCATTTTCTTGCTCTAAACGTGCAAACGTTTTATTGATCTTATTTATTGATCCAATTTTATTCAGTGGTAAACGTACAATTCTAGATTGCTCAGCTAATGCTTGTAAAATAGATTGACGAATCC
>CAZHYX010000095.1:0-10018 GCA_964536675.1 uncultured Flavobacteriaceae bacterium | reverse complement strand
ATACAATTTTTTTCCTTGAGGAGAAAATTCAACCCCGTAAGGAAACCTCTCTAAAACATCTAATCTCCTCTCATTAGAAACACCACCAGTAATACTATTAAAATCATAAATAAAAACACCTCTTGTCATATTTGCTGAAACTAATTTAGTACCATCGGGAGATACTTTTAAATAACCTCTAGCATCTCTCCAACCTAAAAACCCTGAATTACCACCAACTGGAATATCATTAACACCGTTAGCATCAACTTTAAAAACATAAAACTTCCGTTGTTTGAATGAAATTACCCAAAAATTATCTTCATCTAAAACTTGTACTGCAGTAATTTTTTCAGTTGCAGGTGGTCCTAATAGATTTGTTGGAAAGGGTGTCCCAAAACCTACTATATCTCCTAACCCACCATCTAAAGTCATATCAACCGTATAATAATTTAATCCTTTATTACTTCCTGACCAATCAATAGTAAAAATATAATAGATATTTGTATCTTCAGGTTTTGGTACAATTATAGCAGATTGTGAACTAGAAGAATCTCCTAACAAACCACTACCAGTAGGCATAATTGTATGATTCTGATTCCATACTGTTGTTCCATCAGTATAAAATAGCAGATTGCCATCTACATCAGAAATAGTAGCACACCCTTCAAGAGTAAATAATGAACCTGCTGTATCTGCAACTGGGTTTCCTGAATTAAAATCTAAGCCTGCATTTCCTCCAAAAAACCAATGTGAAGCTTCTTTCTGGGCGAAAGAAAAACTAAAGGCAAACAATAAAAAAATAAATACAAAGTAATGTTTTATCATAAGCAATTGTCAATTAAGGGGTTCAAATATATATAATTAATTACTTTTGACTAAAATTAAGATCATAATGTTTAAAATAAATATAGAAAATACCAGTAATTCTACTATAATAAAATTTGTAGCAAATTCTATTTTAACTAATGGTAGTTTTGAATATAACACAATTGAAGATGCCTCTAATTCAGTATTAGTACAACAATTATTTCATTTACCTTTTGTGAAAAAAGTGTTTGTTACTGCAAACTTTATAGCCATTGAGCGATATAATATTGTTGAATGGGAAGATGTGCAAGAAGAACTACAACAAGTAATAGAAAATTATTTGAATAAAAACGATTCTCTTTTCAATACTGAAAATCAATCTAAAAAGATGCCTGTTCAAATTTATGCTGAAAGCACACCGAATCCTAGTGTAATGAAATTTGTAACTAATAAATTATTGACTTCTCAAAATATTGAGGTGCTCTCAATCGGACAAACTAAAGGCGTACCATTGGCTTCAGAATTATTTAATTTTCCTTTTGTAAAAGATATTTTTATTTCTGAAAACTACGTTTCAATTACAAAAACAGAAACGATCGATTGGTTTGAAATTACCAATGAATTACGAAGTTTCCTAAAAAATTATATAGAGGAAAATAAACCAATAGTTAATGAAAATTATAATCCTCCTCAACCACAAACAATTGAACATAAACCCGTTCAACTAGAAAATTTAGATGATATTTCTAAAGAGATTATCGCTATTCTTGATGAATATATCAAACCTGCAGTAACTTCTGATGGTGGTAATATTATGTTTCAATCTTATAATACTGAAAGTAAAACAGTAAATGTAATTTTACAAGGCGCTTGTAGCGGTTGTCCTTCATCAACTATAACCTTAAAAAATGGTATTGAAGCTACTTTAAAACAATTATTGCCTAATAAAATAGAAGAGGTTATTGCAATTAATGGATGATTCAGTTAGCTGTTTTTAGGCTTGAAAACTCAACTTTATTTCTTACCTTTACATCTAACAGAATTTTTAATCCTTAAAACAAAATAGTTATGGCAGTAATGAAAGTTATTGAAGTAATGGCTAGTTCTGACAAGAGTTGGGAAGATGCAGCCAGAAAAGCAGTAAAACATGCTTCTAAAAGTGTAAAATATATTAAATCAGTATTTATACAATCGCAAAGTGCTGTTGTAAATGATGGTGACATTGAAGAGTTTCGTGTAAACGTAAAAATTACTTTTGAAGTAAAATAGTTTACCTTATTTATAAAACTATAAAGCGTTTTGAAAATTTTCAAAACGCTTTTTTTAATTCGATACTTCTAATATGTATCTTTGAAGAAATAAATATAAATGTTGAATAAAATTTTATTACTTTTTATTAGCTTTTTATTATTGACAAGTTGCAAAAGTCAAAACAAAAAAAACATGCCTAAACATAAACATACCAACGCACTTATAAATGAAACCAGTCCTTACTTATTACAACATGCCCATAATCCCGTTGATTGGCATGCGTGGAATGACGAAACCTTAGCCTTGGCAAAAAAAGAAAACAAACTCATATTAATTTCTGTAGGGTATGCAGCTTGTCATTGGTGTCATGTGATGGAACATGAGAGCTTTGAAGATACAACTGTTGCCAGAATTATGAATCAACATTTTATTAATATAAAAGTTGATAGAGAAGAAAGACCTGATGTTGATCAAATATATATGAGTGCCGTTCAATTAATGACAGGTCGTGGTGGTTGGCCTTTAAATTGTATTGCCTTACCAGATGGAAGACCACTTTGGGGAGGTACTTATTTCCCAAAAGAAAGTTGGATAAGTGCATTAGAACAAATTGCAAAATTATATAGAGAAGATCCGGCAAAAGCTGAAGAATATGCAGCAAAATTAACCGAAGGTATTAAACAATCTGACCTAATTACTGTAAATACAGATAAAAGCAGTTTTACATTAACAGAACTAAATCAAATAGTATCTAATTGGGAAGAGTATATGGATACAGAAATGGGAGGCAGAAATGGCGCTCCTAAGTTTCCGATTCCAAATAATTATCAATTTTTATTAAGATATGCCAAACAAACTGAGAATGACAATATTCTTAATTATGTAAATACCTCGCTCACCAAAATGGCTTTTGGTGGCATTTTTGATCAGGTAGGTGGTGGTTTTGCACGTTATTCAGTTGATGAAAAATGGCATATTCCGCATTTTGAAAAAATGTTATACGATAACGGACAAATGGTAAGTTTATATGCCAACGCCTATCTGGCAACAGGCAATCTTTTATATAAAGATATTGTTTATCGAACAACTGAGTTTGTTGAACGAGAATTAATGAGTGATAATGGTGCTTTTTATTCTTCGCTTGACGCGGATAGTAACAATGTAGCAGGGGAATTAGAAGAAGGTGCTTTTTATGTTTGGAAAAAGGAGGAGTTACAACAAATAATCAAGGATGATTTTGAATTATTTGCTGATTATTACAATATCACCAACGATTGGAAATGGGAAAATGATACCTATAATTTGCATAGAACTAAATCAGATAAAGAGATTGCAAAAAAGCATAAAACTTCTGTAGATGAATTGACCAAAAAAGTGAGTCATTGGCAAAAAATATTATTAAAAGCAAGAACCAAAAAAAGCAGACCACGTTTAGATGATAAAATATTAACTTCATGGAATGCTTTAATGTTAAAAGGATATATTAACGCCTATCGAGTATTTGACGACAAACATTTTTTAGAAAAAGCCCTAAAAAATGCCAATTTTATAGCAACTGTCCAACATAAAGAAGATGGTGGTTTATATAGAAATTTTAAAAATAGTAAGAGTACAATTAATGCCTATCTAGAAGATTATGCTACCGTTATTGATGCCTTTATCAGTTTATACGAAGTTACTTTAGATGAAAAATGGCTACATAGTGCTAAGCAATTAACCAATTATTGTTTCGATCATTTTTTTGACGATAAAAGCAAGCTATTTTTCTTTACCTCTGATAAAGACAAAGGCTTAATTGCCAGAAAAATTGACATAGATGATAATGTAATTCCATCTTCAAACTCAATAATGGCTAATAATTTATTTAAATTAGGGCATTATTTTGCAAATAAAAAATATACCGATACCGCAAAACAAATGCTACATAATGTAAAAGATAAGGCGCTTCAATATGGTGCTGGTGCATCTAATTGGTCATTATTATATACTAATTTATTAGATTATTTTTATGAAATTGCCATTGTTGGTAAAGACGCTAAGCAAAAACTGAAAGAGTTAAACAAAATATACATTCCTAATAAATTGATTGTTGGTAGTACAAAAGAAAGTAGTTTACCTTTGCTTGAATACAAATATAATGAAAATGAAACCACAATTTATGTATGTATAAACGGTGCTTGTCAGTTACCTGTAAATGAAACGGAGAAAGCTTTGCAACAAATTAGTATAAAACTAAAATAATTAATACTACCCTAAGCACGCTTTGGCACACACACCTCCTTAATCCCGAGTAATCGAGATTAAGGACGAAAAGATAATTATTGCTAGTGCTTTTCACTAGCAAAGGTGAGAATACAGAATTAATTAATTTACATATTATGAAATACTTACAATTATTTTTAGTAGTGTTAGTAGCATTTTTACATTTCTATTTTTTAGTATTAGAAATGTTTTATTGGACCAAACCTAAAGGTTTAAAAATTTTCGGATTGACAAAAGAGTTTGCTGAAGAATCAAAAGTATTGGCAGCCAATCAAGGTTTGTATAATGGTTTTTTAGCTGCCGGTTTAATTTGGTCTATTTTTTTAAAAAATACTGAAGTTACTGTTTTCTTTTTGATCTGTGTTATTATCGCAGGTATATATGGTGCTTATTCTACAAAAAAAATACGTTTATTTTACATACAATCTGTTCCGACAATTATCGCATTAATATTAACTTTATATAAATTTTAAAAACACTTAAACTATGGACATTGAAAAATTAACAGAAAAAAGTGTAGATTTTATATCTACTTATGGAATTCAAGTAATAGGAGCCATTATTATATGGATAATTGGTTCTTGGATTATTAAAAAATTATTAAAAGTTACAGGTTCTGCAATGACCAAAAGCGGCTATGATGCGAGTTTGCAAAAATTCTTACTTAACATGGTAGGCTGGGTTCTTAAAATATTATTGATTCTTGTAATTTTATCCCAATTAGGTATAGAAACTACATCATTTGCAGCCATTTTAGCTGCAGCTGGTTTAGCGGTTGGTTTAGCATTACAAGGTTCTTTAGCAAATTTTGCCGGAGGCGTATTGCTTATGATTTTCAAACCTATAAAAATTGGTGATTTGATTGAAGCTCAAGATGAATTAGGTGTAGTAAAGGAAATTGAAATTTTTACTACAAAAATTATAACTCCAGACAATAAATTGGTTATTATTCCGAACGGAATTCTATCAAATGGTAATATTATAAATTATACTGAAGAAGGTAAATTAAGAGTTGAATTAACCTTTGGTGTATCTTATGACTCAGATATTAAACAAACCAAAGAAGTTTTAATGAGTGTTTTAACTTCTAACAATAAGGTTTTAAATGACCCTGCTCCTTCGGTTAATGTTTCTGAATTAGCCGATAGTTCGGTTAATTTTGCTGTAAGACCGTGGTGTACACCTGCTCATTATTGGGATGTATATTTTGAAACGACAGAAAATGTTAAAATAGCATTAGATAAAGCTGGTATTGAAATACCTTATCCACATGCTGTAGAAATTCAGAAGAAAGGTTAATATAGAACGCTGATGACGCAAATTTTTATAATCAATTTAAAACGTAATATAATAAGGAAAGAATGAAGAAAAGAATCTCAAATAATTTAAATTTAGATTCTTTTTTACCCAATTAATAATGCATTGTTAATTGGGCACTTTCACAAGTGAATAACTATTTATACCAACCTAAGTTTGAAAATGGTCATATAAATTGTTTACTCACTTCTTTACTATTTTTTAGTTTGAGCTCGTGATGTGCTTTGCAGTTCTTTTTCACTTATATTTTGTTATGCACTTTCAAAAGAGTTGAAAATAGTTAGAATCTAACTCCTTCTCCTATCAAGGGAAGGTGATTACACATTAGCATGAGCAGAAGGATTGAAAATAACATATCACAATATCTTCTTAACATAATAAGACGGTAGATTTAGTCACAAACCTTACATTCCTCTTTACTTTTAATTTCACCTACCAAAAAACCTTTATCATTTAACTCAAACCCACAACAATCCATATAACCTTGGGCTATCATTTTTCTAGCTCTTTGTATTTGTGATTTCACGGTTGACAATGGTAACTTTAAAGCATCAGCTATTACAGTTTGTTTCATACCTTTAATATCTGCCATAAATAAAGGATCTCTATATTTTTTGGGTAGTTTGGTAACGATTCCGTACAAACAGTCCTCTTCAGAATGTTCTTTTAAAAGAGATACATCTTCCTCAACTATTTCAATAGTATCTTCATCAGTATTTCTTTCTTTTTCCGAAGATCTATAATAATCTAACACTGTATTTTTAGCAATAGTAAACAACCATGATTTTAATCGTTTAACATCCTGTAAGGTTGCTATTTTAGTGTGAACTTTAATAAATACTTCTTGTACCAAGTCATTGGTAACATCTTTATTTTTCGTTTTACTAAAAACAAAACGTTTTACATCATCTGCATAAGTATCCCAAACTAATTTTGTATTCATGATAATACTATTTTCTTAAATATAACACATCGAGTCTTCTATTACAAGAAAACTCGATGTATTAATTTGTTAACCAATTACAACTGCTTTTTTAGCAATTACACCCTGAACATGAACAATTTTCACATGTACAGTTTGTACATTGTCCGTCTTTACAATTTTCGCAAGTGCAAGTACATTCTGTATTTTTCATATTAAATTAAATATTAGATTAAACTTCTGTTATACATATAAGACGAAGTTCTTTTAAAAAAGATGCATTCTTATACAATTTTATTTAATAACTGCTTTTTGACCTCATGTTTTCCTTCAAAAACAGTAATGGTAGCAGAGCTACCAAACAACTCATAAAAACGTTTTTCTTCACTAATCATCAATTCTTTGGTTAAATATTCATCTTGATTACCATAAATTAAAGATATTTTTGTTTTGCTTTCTAAAAATTTAAAATCATCATTACTTAACTCTTTAGGAATTCCGCCCGATAATAGCACAAGTTGATTACATTTTAATTTTCTTTTAGCTACATATCTTGCTACAACAGAAACACCTTGTGAATAGCCCAACACAATAAAATTGACATCATTTGTAATTTTTTCAACTTCTAAAACAGCATCAAAATAATACATTACATTTTCGATTTCTTTTTGAGTGTTTTCTTTAGTAAGCCAACTTGCTCCTACGTGTCTATATTTTGACCCCAAATAATATTTACTTTGAGCTTGTGGAGCAATTATATAGTTTTCATCAACATTTAATTCATCAAAATATTTTAAAAAATACCTACTTAAATAACCTATTCCGTGGCATACAAACCAAACATTTTTTGTTTTATTGGTTAATGTATTTAAAGTAGCGTACGAATTTGTTGTGGTATAAGAAACTTCTTTTTCAGTCGAATTCATTTATTTGACGTTCTATTTTATTTTGATGAATGGTTGTTTTGAACAAGTAAAAACACACTAAGCCACAAACCCGCCTGCCGGACGGGCAGGTACACGATTTTTTTCTTTTAGAATAAAGAGATATTAAAAAATAACACAAATTTCTGAAAATCCAAAGGATTTTCAATTAGTGAAATTATAATTTTTGTCTTTAAACACTCAAATTAGTGCATTAGTGGCAAAAAAACACAAATTAATTCAAATGAAAGTATCTAATTTAAAAATTTCTATCATCAAATATTTAATTTATTTTTCTACTACTATTGACATTCCTAGCAATTCTTCAATAAAATCTCTATCATTTGACAATCTAGGCACTTTATGTTGCCCTCCTAATTTTCCTTTTTGTTTTAACCAATTATAGAATAACCCTTTCTCTGCTTGACGTATTTTTAGCATTGTCAAGGTCATATCATGATAGCGTTTAGCTTCATAATCAGAATTGATAGACTTTAAGGCATTATCTAATAATTCTGTAAAATAATCAATACTTTTTGGAGGGTTTTTAAACTCGATAATCCACTCATGAGAGCCCTTTGCTTTATTTTCCATAAAAATTGGAGCCACAGTATAATCAGTGATTTCTGCTTTGGTTTTTTCACAGACCATTTTTAAGGCATCTTCTACATTTTCTATAATAAGTTCTTCACCAAAAGCATTTATAAAATGTTTGGTGCGACCTGTTATTCTTATCCGATAAGGATTCAACGAAACAAATTTAACAGTATCACCAATCAAATATCGCCATAAACCGGAATTAGTAGTAATCACAACTGCATAATTTTTATGTAATTCAACCTCTTGTAAGGGAATTGCAATTGAATCTTCCTCACAATAGCTATCCATTGGAATAAATTCATAAAAAATTCCGTAATCTAACATCAGCAATAAATCATGAGAACCATTATTATCCTGTAATGCGAAAAATCCTTCAGAAGCATTGTAGGTTTCATAATATCGGAATTCTTTCTTTGGAATCAGTTTTTTAAACTGTTCACGATAAGGATTAAAATTTACGCCTCCATGAAAATACACTTCTAAATTGGGCCATACCTCTAAGATATTATCCTTTCCTGTCTTTTCTAAAACTCTGTTTAACAATACCAACATCCAAGAAGGCACGCCAACCAAGCTTGTCATGTTCTCATCAATAGTCTCATTGATAATTGCTTCCATCTTGGTTTCCCATTCACTCATCAAAGCTGTTTCATACTTTGGTGCACTACTAAAATCAGCCCAAAAAGGCATGTTTTCAATAATTATTGCCGATAAATCACCGAAATAGGAATTGTTATCTTCATAGATAGCACTACTTCCACCTAAGCGCAATCCTTTTCCGTTAAACAATCTTGCATCTTCATTATTATAAATGTATAAACCTAGCATATCTTTTCCTGCCTTTAAATGGCAATCCTCTAAGGATTCATCACTAACGGGAATAAACTTACTTTTTGCATTTGTTGTGCCGCTAGACTTTGCAAACCATTGAATATCAGAAGGCCAAAAGACGTTTTGCTCTCCTTTTCTTGTGCGTTCTATTAGTGGTTCAATAGTTTCATACTTTTGAATGGGAATCCGATTAGCAAAAGTTTTATAGTCATAAATAGTTTTAAAATCATATTGTTTACCTACCTCTGTATTTTTAGCAGTATCTAATAGACGGATCAATAATTCTTGCTGTACATCAATAGGATACTTTAAAAAAAGTTCCATTTGATGTTTTCTTTTTTTTAAAAACCAAGAAACAACAGTATTAAAAAGAGGTATCATTTTACTATCTTTGGTCAATAAAAATACAAAATATTTTAATCTTTTATTTTATGGCTAAAGTTGGTATTATTATGGGCAGTAATTCAGACATGCCTGTCATGCAGGAAGCAGTTAGTATTTTACATGATTTCAACATAGAAACCGAAATTGATATTGTTTCTGCACATCGTACTCCAGATAAATTGGTTGATTATGCTAAAAATGCACACTTACGTGGTATAACGGTAATTATTGCAGGTGCAGGAGGCGCAGCGCATTTACCAGGAATGGTCGCTGCTATGAGTCCGTTACCAGTAATTGGGGTGCCAGTAAAATCTAGAAATTCTATTGATGGCTGGGATTCTGTTTTATCCATTTTACAAATGCCAGGAGGTGTACCTGTGGCAACTGTTGCCCTTGACGGCGCAAAAAATGCAGGAATTTTAGCTGCACAGATTATCGGTAGTGCTGATAAAACTGTTCAGGATACTATTATCAATTATAAAGAAGAGTTGAAGAATAAAGTGAATAAAGCTGCTGAAGATTTAAAGAAATAGTCCCCTCTCCGCCATAGGCGAATCTCCCCAAAGGGGAGAAAACTGAATAGAATAAAAGCACTAAATTATAATACCCAAATCACTAAAAGCTTTGGAATCCCTAATTCAAATTTTTATATTGACATTTTAATTTTTTTATGAATCCACTATTACAAAAATTCAATACCCGACATACTACTGCTCCGTTTTCGCAACTAAAAAATGAG
>CAZHYX010000094.1:0-10035 GCA_964536675.1 uncultured Flavobacteriaceae bacterium | reverse complement strand
AAAAACTCTGTCATTCCTGCGTAGGCAGGAATCTATTGAAAGTTTGTTCTGTCCCGAATTCTCGGGACTGTCTTCGCAGGAATGACAAAATTATTTTAAAGTTACACTTTCAATTACTTAATTGTTTTATTTATGTCCAACTCATGTTGATTTATTAGTTTCTAAATGAATATAAAAACGAAAGTTTACTTCTAGCATCTAGTTCCTTCACATTTCCATAGAATGATATACATTCTGCACATCATCTTCTTCCTCTAATTTTTCTAAGAGTTTTTCTACATCCACCAGCTGTTCTTCTGATATTTTTTTGGTTGAAGTTGGTATCCGTTCAAAACCGGAAGACAATATTTCAACATTATTTTCTTCAAAAAAGGATTGTATAGCGCCAAACTGTTCAAAAGGAGCATAGATAATAATCCCTTCTTCATCATCAAAAATTTCTTCTACATCAAAATCTATCAACTCTAATTCTAGTTCTTCCATATCAATGGAAATATCTTCTTTTTTAACAGTAAAATTACAGGTATGATCAAACATAAAAACGACAGAGCCTGAAGTGCCAAAGGTACCATCACATTTATTAAATGCTGCTCTTACATTAGCAACTGTCCGATTATTATTATCAGTAGCTGTTTCAACTAAAATGGCAATCCCGTGTGGGGCATAACCTTCAAAAAGGACTTCCTTATAGTTTGCAGTATCTTTG
Source organism: uncultured Flavobacteriaceae bacterium (assembly GCA_964536675.1). Classification (GTDB taxonomy): domain Bacteria; phylum Bacteroidota; class Bacteroidia; order Flavobacteriales; family Flavobacteriaceae; genus Aureibaculum. The sequence goes on along the minus strand of CAZHYX010000094.1, from coordinate 9,329 downwards.
TCAGATGCTTTTTTAATAGCACGTTCAACATTATCCTTCGGCATATTTGCAGCCTTGGCATTTTGCATTATAGCTCGTAAACGTGCGTTTGATTCAGGATTCGCGCCTCCTTCTTTTACAGCCATCACAATGTCTTTACCAATACGTGTAAAGGTTTTTGCCATTGCCGACCAACGTTTCATTTTTCTTGCTTTTCGAAACTCGAATGCTCTTCCCATTAATTACTGTTTAATTGTTTATGGTTTGTTTAGTGTAAATTAGTAAAATTCGTGTCTAGACCTGAATAACCCCTAAATTAAACTTTTTTTCAATAGGAGCATGATTAGCAGCTTCAATACCCATAGAAACCCATGTTCTGGTATCTAATGGGTCAATGACTGCGTCAGTCCAGATTCGAGCTGCTGCATAATAGGGAGAAGTTTGTGAATCATACCGTGATTTTATAGTATTGTATAATTCTTCTTCATCTTTCTTTGTGATTTTTTTACCTTGTTTTAATAAAGAGGCTTTTTCAATTTGCAATAATACTTTAGCAGCAGTATTGCCACTCATAACAGCCAGTTCAGCACTTGGCCAGGCAACAATTAATCTTGGGTCATACGCTTTTCCACACATTGCATAATTACCAGCTCCGTACGAATTCCCTATAACAATAGTAAATTTTGGGACTACAGAATTACTAACAGCATTGACCATTTTGGCACCATCTTTAATAATACCACTATGTTCTGATTTACTACCTACCATAAATCCGGTTACATCTTGTAAAAATACTAACGGAATTTTTTTCTGATTACAATTCGCAATAAAACGAGTTGCTTTATCGGCACTGTCAGAATAAATAACACCACCAAATTGCATTTCACGTTTACTATTTTTCACCAATTTACGTTGATTTGCCACTATACCGACTGCCCAGCCATCAATTCTAGCATATCCAGTAATTAAGGTTTTACCATAATTGGCTTTATATTCTTCAAATTCTGAATTATCAACCAATCGTTTTATGATTTCATACATATTATATTGGTCATGACGCTCTTTAGGTAACAATCCGTGAATTTCTTTGGGATTTTCTTTTGGAGACACAGGCTTATTTCTGTTAAATCCTGCTTTATCGAAATCCCCAATCTTATCAACTATATTTTTAATAGTGTCTAAGGCATGTTTATCATCCTTGGCTTTATAATCGATAACACCTGATATTTCAGTATGTGTTGTCGCGCCACCAAGGGTTTCATTATCAATAGTTTCGCCAATGGCAGCTTTTACTAAATAGCTTCCGGCAAGAAAAATACTACCGGTTTTATCTACAATAATTGCTTCATCACTCATAATAGGTAAATAAGCACCACCGGCAACACAGCTACCCATAACAGCTGCTATTTGAGTAATTCCCATACTACTCATCACAGCATTATTTCTAAAAATACGTCCGAAATGTTCTTTGTCAGGAAAAATTTCATCTTGCATTGGTAAATACACACCGGCACTATCAACTAAATAAATAATAGGTAATCGGTTTTCAATAGCAATTTCTTGAGCGCGTAAATTCTTTTTTCCGGTAATAGGAAACCAAGCGCCAGCTTTTACAGTAGCATCATTGGCTACTACAATACACTGTTTGCCTTTGATATAGCCGATTTTGATAACTACGCCTCCAGATGGGCAACCTCCATGCTCTTTGTACATACCATCACCGGCAAAAGCAGCAATTTCAATACTTTTAGTGTTAATATCTAATAAATAATCGATACGCTCACGAGCAGTCATTTTACCTTTAGCATGGTGTTTTTCTATACGAGCATCACCACCTCCTTTATATACTCTCAGAAGTTTTTTCTTTAACTCGGCAACTTGTAATTTATTGTGATCTTCGTTTTTATTGAAGTTGATATCCATAAAATTAGCTTGATAATCTAATTACAAAAGTACAAAATTTGATGAATACTCTATTAGAGTTTTAGGTTTGTAATTCTTGGTGTATAAAATTGCTATATTTGCAATAACCGTTAAATTTAAAATCAAACTAATCGACCAACTAATAATGAAATCATTTACAGTAGAAGAAATTAGCACACTTATAAATGGTGAGCTTGTAGGAAACACTATTCAAAGAATAATAGGACCAGAACAAATTGAAAAGGCAGAAAAAGAGCATATCACTTTTATTGGAAATAAAAAATATACACAGTTTTGGGAAAAATCTAAAGCAAGTGCAGCCATTATAAATGAAAAATTGGATATTGAATTAGGTGATAATAGAGCTTTTATAAAAGTAAAAAATGCTGATTTAGCAATGGCGCTACTTTTAGAAGCTTTCAAGCCAGATTCTCCTCATTTTGAAATAGATATCCATCCTGCAGCTGTAATTGATAAAACTGTAATTATTGGTAAAAGATGTAAAATTGGAGCAGGATGTTATATTGGGAAAAATGTGATTTTAGGAGATGATGTTACATTATATCCTAATGTTACTATTTTAGATGAAACTAGTATTGGAAATCATACTGTAATCTGGTCTGGTACTGTAATTCGTGAACGTAGTGAAATAGGCAGTCACTGTATATTTCATAATAATGTAAGTATTGGTGCAGATGGTTTTGGATATCGACCTCGTGAAGATGGTAATGGACTTGTTAAAATTCCACATATAGGAAATGTTGTAATAGGAAATGATGTAGAAATAGGTGCAAATTCATGTGTTGATAGAGGTAAATTTAGTTCTACAATATTAGGAGATGGTTGTAAAATTGATAATTTAGTGCAAATAGGACATAATTCTGTGCTTGGTCGTTTTTGTATTATGGCAGGTAATAGTGGTTTGGCAGGTTCTGTAACCTTAGGAGATGGTGTTATGATAGGAGGAAGTGCCTCTATAAAAGATCATACTACTATTCATTCTGGCGCAATAGTTGGTGCCGGTTCGGGTGTAATAAGTGATGTCAAAGCCGGAAAAACTGTACTAGGTTATCCTGCAACTGATGCAAGAGAAATGTTAAGACAATGGGTAGCCTTACGAAAATTAGCAAAATAATAATTAGTAACCATTGTGGGTTTTGTGTTTTTAAGCTAACATATAAACTCTTAAACTTCTCACCTCAGGAATAGTTTATATTAAGAAATTCATTTGAGTTAAAACACTAAAATGCCCTAAAGAACTATTTCGAAAATTTATCTGTAATTGTATCTACAATATTTTCAATTGTTGAATGCCTTTCTTTTCGTTCTAATTGATAAGGTTCAGCAGCACGCTCTTTACAATTTTTAATAGCACAGGTTTCACAGGTAACACCTACTTGTCTTGTTTTAATTGAAGGGTCGTCTAAAAAATGAATATGTTTTTTTAGATGTGGTGAAATTAAGATACCAATACTAACACTTCTATTGATATTTTTTTTAAACGGATCGGCCGTAGCAGATGAGAATACTAAATACCGACTGTTACTATCAGGGTAATCAGATATTTGAATGTCAAAAACATGTTTCTTTTTTGGCTTTTTGGCTAATGCATCTAGTGTGCGCAAAGATACCCATTTTCTACAATAATGTTCATTTGATTCGTTCGCATGAGGCGCTTGCTGTTGTGTTATATGTAATTCTTTACTTAATTTGTAGGTGCTACTTTTAACCTTATGAGTGAAGCGCAAAAAGAATAAATTTTTAAAATGGAATTGTTTAGGTAAAATATTAGTTAAACGTTGGTAAAAAGTTTCTGGAGAATTAGTAAAATGATTCATGAGCGTAATAAAAGCATCCTGATTCCATGATTCATTTTGAAAGAAGCTCTTTACTTCGTCAATTAATTTGTTTTTCGGAATCAGTAATGCACCGGCAAAATAAGAGGCTAAAAAATTATTTAAGACTTGATCAAAGCCGTCAAATTTAATCCATGGGAAGGTATATAACCTATCCGTTGTATTCATATAGTTATAAGCAATCTCCTTGGCATATATAAAACGCTTCTGAGACTCGTCAATGTGGTTACCAATTAACAATGTATTGTTTTTAGCTATAAAAATAGATCGTAATTCTTGTAGATTTTCATGCAATCCTAACTCTTCAATATTTATGGTATAATTATATTCTTCGAGTAGAATTTCTTCAAGTTCATTGGTGTCAACTTTTTTTGTCAAGTCTATATGATATTCTTTTCCGAATTTCTCAACCAGATTTTCTATATCTTCAAAATAATTATTTTGCGCTTCCTGATAGGAGCGGAGTGCTGCTAAGAAAAAACTTTCTCTGGTAACGCTGTAATGTAGTGCTATTTTTATCAATGTGCCTATAAAAGCATTTACTTTAACAGGAGCGTTAGCAATGATATCAATAAGATTACTTTCTTTTATACCAAATACTTCAAGAGGAATTTCTTTTAATATTTTTGATTGTAATATTTCGCCAATAGGTGCTAAGTTCTTATCTAATTTTAAAGAAACTAAATGGTCATAAGGAACATCTAATACTTCTGAGAGTATTACTATTTTATCAGTTTTTGGATATTTTTTTCCTTTTTCTATTTCATTTAAATATGATTTAGATAAACCTGTCAATTTAGAAAGTCCAAACAGAGAAAGGTTTCTTTCTGTACGCATTTGTTTCAATTTTAAACCAAAAATTAAACGAATATATTCTTCTTCAACTGCCATTTTTATTGTTTTTAAACATTGCGAATATACAAAAAATTAAAATATTATTAAATTTAGCGAACGTTCGCTTGTTTTATAAAATTTTTATTTTATATTTGTTGCAAAATTAGATATTAAAATTATTAGTTATGAATGAAATATTAGAAGAAAGAGTTGATTTTAAGAGGGTTGCAGAGAACACTTATAAAGAAATACTTACAGAAGAAGCTTTAAAATTTTTATTGAAGCTGCATAAAAAATTTAATACTAGAAGGGAAGATTTACTTAGAAAAAGGAATTTAGTTCAAAAAAAATTCGAAAAAGGGGCATTTCCAGCATTTCCTCATGAAACAACAGCTATTAGAGAAGGCGATTGGGTAGCTGCTCCTTTACCGGCCGATTTGCTAGACAGACGTGTTGAGATTACGGGTCCAACTGATCGTAAAATGGTTATCAACGCATTGAATTCAGGCGCCAAGGTTTTTATGGCCGATTTTGAAGATAGTAATGCGCCTACATGGGACAATCTAATGGAAGGGCAAATCAATTTAAGAGATGCTATAAATAAAACTATCACTTTTGAAAATAAGCTAAAAGCTAAAACATATCAATTGAATGAAAGTATTGCTACATTATTGGTTCGACCTAGAGGCTTGCATCTAAATGAAAAGCATTTATTAATAAAAGGCGAAGAGATGTCAGGCTCATTAGTTGATTTTGGTCTATACTTTTTCCATAATGCTAAACAATTAATTGCGAATGGAAGTGGACCCTATTTCTATTTACCAAAATTAGAACATTACGAAGAAGCGCGTTGGTGGAATGATGTTTTTGTTTTTGCGCAAGAATATATAGGTATTCCACAACAAACGATAAAAGCTACAGTATTAATTGAAACGATAACAGCTAGTTTTCAAATTGACGAAATTATTTATGAATTAAGAGATCATATGGCAGGCTTAAATTGCGGTCGTTGGGATTATATTTTTTCATATATCAAAAAATTTAGAAATCATGAAAATTTCTTGGTACCAGATAGAGATCAGGTAACTATGGCTACCCCATTTATGGAAGCATATTCATTAAGAGTAATACAACGATGTCATAAACGTGGGGTACATGCAATGGGCGGAATGGCTGCACAAATACCAATTAAAAATGATGAAGAAGCTAATAAAGTGGCCTACAATAAAATTTTAAAAGATAAAGAACGTGAAGTGAAGAACGGGCATGATGGTACTTGGGTGGCACATCCCGGCTTAGTTGCAATAGCGATGGAAGTTTTTAATAAAAACATGCCAACTAAAAATCAAATTCATATTAAAAGAGCTGAGTTAGATATAACTGAAGAGCAATTGGTAGAAATTCCAAAAGGGACTATTACAGAAGGAGGAATTCGTAAAAATATAAATGTCGGTATCCTTTATTTAGAATCATGGCTAAGTGGAGTAGGTGCAGCGACACTTTATAATTTAATGGAAGATGCTGCCACAGCAGAAATATCTAGAACACAACTATGGCAATGGCTTCATAAGGAAGCTAAGTTAGATAATGGTAATATTTTCAATATAGAAATGTATGTCAATCTTCAAAACGAGGAATTAGAAAAGATTAAAAAAATGGTTGGCAATGATCGATTTGTTAATGGAAAATTTGATCTGGCTGTTCAATTATTTGATGAACTGGTATTGTCAGAAGAATATCAAGAGTTTTTAACATTAGAAGCATATAATTATTTATAACAAAGACCTCATAATTACGACAATAGTTAATGAGGCATAATTATCAAAATTTAGAATAATTTTAATAAAAAAAATATGAAAAATTTAGCACAAACTAATTTTAGTTCTGCATTACAAACTGTAAAAAATCTTAAAGAAAAATATGGAAATACTTGGAAAGCTATAAATTCTGAAAGTGCTGCTAGAATGATAGTTCAAAATCGTTTTAAAACAGGTTTAGATATTGCTAAATATACTGCTGCTATTATGAGAAAAGATATGGCAGAATACGATGCAAATTCATCTAAATATACTCAATCCTTAGGTTGTTGGCACGGATTCGTAGCGCAACAAAAAATGATTTCTATTAAAAAACATCATAAAACAACGAGTAAAAGATATTTATATCTTTCTGGTTGGATGGTAGCTGCATTACGTTCTGAACTTGGCCCATTGCCAGATCAATCTATGCACGAAAAAACGGCTGTTCCTTCACTAATTAAAGAAATTTATGATTTCTTACGTCAAGCAGATGCTATTGAGTTGAACGATTTATTCAGAAGGCTAGAAAATGGAGAAGATGTACAAGACCAAATTGATAATTTTGAAACACATATAGTGCCTATTATTGCAGATATAGATGCAGGTTTTGGTAATGAAGAAGCAACGTATTTATTAACTAAAAAAATGATTCAAGCTGGTGCTTGTGCAATTCAAATTGAAAACCAAGTGTCTGATGCAAAGCAATGCGGCCATCAAGATGGAAAAGTTACAGTACCACACGAAGATTTTATTGCCAAATTAAATGCAATCAGATATGCTTTTTTAGAATTAGGAGTAGACGACGGAATTATAGTTGCTAGAACAGATTCTGAAGGAGCTGGCCTTACTCAAAAATTACCAGTAAGTCAAGAACCTGGAGACTTAGCTTCACAATATTTAGCTTTTGTAGATGCTGAAGAAATAGCCATTGAAGAAGCAAATGAAGATGATGTTCTTCTTAAAAGAGATGGTAAATTAGTTCGTCCAATAAGGTTAGAAAATGGTTTGTATAGATTTAAAGAAGCCTCTAATATAGATAGAGTTGTATTAGATTGTATTACAAGTCTTCAGAATGGTGCAGACTTATTATGGATAGAAACTCCTATACCTAATGTTAAGCAAATTGCTAATATGGTTAATAGAGTTAAAGAAGTTATTACAAATGCGAAATTGGTTTATAATAATTCTCCATCTTTTAACTGGACACTTAATTTCCGGAATCAAGTTTATGACGCAATGATAAATGAAGGAAAAGATGTATCTGTATACGATAAAAATAATTTGATGGATGCAAGATATGATGATTCTGAATTAGGTAAAATTGCTGATGAAAAAATTAAAACTTTTCAAATAGATGGAGCAAGAGAAGCAGGTATTTTTCATCACTTAATTACATTACCTACATATCATACTACAGCACTTCATATGAATAATCTCACTGAAGGATATTTTGGAGAAGAAGGTATGTTAGCGTATGTTAAAGGAGTACAAAGACAAGAAATTCGTAAAGGTGTATCCTGTGTTAAACATCAAAGAATGGCAGGTTCAGATTTAGGTGATGATCATAAAACATTCTTTGCTGGTGATAAAGCATTGAAAGCTGGAGGTACAAAAAACACTTCAAATCAATTCGAAGTTGATTTAGAAAACCTAAAAACAGAAAAAAAATTAAGTGTGGTTGCTTAAGTAAACAATTAGACAAATGTTTCATTATTAAAATCATGCAAGAGCATGGTATTTTTGTTTCTACAGAATTAGAGCAGTTTTAAATAATATTAACGTTTAGTATTTTTTATAGACCTAACAGGCTTTCAAAACCTGTCAGGTCTTATTTATTTTAACATATATTAGCACCATGGAATTAGTTTCCTTGGAAATTAAATATATATTTCATATCTTTGTCAAGAATTTAAAAAATTACAAGATGAAAAGAAATAAAATCATCTATTATATTGCAACAGGTTTATTGACCTTATTGATGTTGTTTTCAGTAAGCATGTATTTCATTAACCATGACGAAATTAAAGAAATGTTTATAGGTTTTGGATATCCAACATATATTATCTATCCCTTGGCTTTGGCAAAATTATTTGGACTATTTGCAATTTGGAATCCAAAATTCAAAGCAATTAAAGAATGGGCTTATGCAGGTTTTTTCTTCGATTTTGTATTGGCATTTTTTGCACATTACATGATTAGAGATGGAAATCAATCTGGCGCTATTATAGCATTAGTTTTAGTAGTTATATCTTATATATATAGTAAAAAAATAATCAAATGATAAATAAAAAAATATTAGCATTTGCGGGTAGTACCAGTAAAAATTCAATCAATAAACAATTAGCTTCTTATACAGCAACAAAACTTGTAAACCCAACTTATGACGTTATCGATCTAAATGACTATGCAGCACCTTTATTCAGTATTGATAAAGAAGAAGATAAGGGATTTCCTGAGAACGTACAGAAGTTTAATAATTTATTAAATCAATATGATGGTTTTATAGTATCATTAGCTGAACATAATGGATCATATACTGCGGCGTTTAAAAATATTTTTGATTGGGTTTCCCGTATAGATAGAAAAGTATTTAGAGGTAAACCTTTATTATTGATGGCAACTTCACCAGGAGGTAGAGGTGGAGCTTCAGTATTGGAAACTGCAAAGTCAACATTCCCTCATTTAGGCGGAAATATAGTAGAAACCTTTTCACTTCCAAATTTTTATGATAACTTTAAAGGCGGAAGTATATCAAATACAGTATTGAACAATAAGTTGAATGAAGCTGTTGTAATTTTTGAAAAAACTATTTAATTAAAAAAGGAATACTTCAAAAAACAGATAATTAGAATGAAAATAACAATTTACGGAAAAAAAGGTCATGCACATACAGTTGCTTTTAAAAATTTTTTAAGAATGGCCGAAATTGATTTTGAAT
>CAZHYX010000093.1:0-10116 GCA_964536675.1 uncultured Flavobacteriaceae bacterium | reverse complement strand
CACCAATGATTTAAAAGGTTTGATTTTTCTATCCCTTTTATTAAAAACACAAAAGTAAACAACTGTTATATTTGGTAAATAAAAGGTGCTATGCACATTGATTAACTTAAGTCGAACTCAGGTTTGTAGTATTTTCTTGAAAGATAGATTTTTTAATAAACCCGACAGGTTTTCAAAACCTATCGGATTTTAGTTAGATTAAGGTAACTTTTTTATAGCTAAAAAAATGACTTATCTTTAACTCATGAATTTAAGCTACTGGGAAATAAAATCATGGTTTACTAATATAGATTTCACCATCATAGGAAGTGGTATTGTCGGGTTAAATTGTGCACTTCATTTGAAAGAAAACTTCCCCAAAGCAAACATACTCATTCTTGAAAAAGGAGTCTTACCCCAAGGTGCCAGTACTAAAAATGCCGGATTTGCCTGTTTTGGGAGCTTGTCAGAAATTATTGATGACTTAAAAAATCACACCGAACAAGAAGTATATAATTTGGTGAAGAAACGTTGGAAAGGACTCCAATTACTACGTGCAATTTTAGGAGATAAGATTATAGATTTTAAACAATATGGTGGCTATGAACTATTTAAAAATAAGAATGTATTGGATGCATGCTTGTTGAAAAAAGTAGAAATCAATACTTTGTTAAGACCTATTTTTAATAAGGATGTTTTTTCATTTCAGAAGAATATATTTGGCTTTAAAAACGATATAGATCAATATGCATTTAATAGTTTAGAAGGACAATTAGATACGGGTAAAATGATAGCATCATTGATGCAGTTGGTTTTAAAAAGTGGTGTAAAAATTTTGAATAGTACTGCTGTTGAAAATTTTGAAGATATAGGGAATAATGTATTAGTTAAACTTAATAATTTTGAATTTAAAACAGACCAATTGCTAATTGCAACAAATGGTTTTGCAAAACAACTTTTAAACGAAAAAGTAAAACCTGCAAGAGCACAAGTGTTGATTACCAAGCCTATCGAAAATTTACACATCAGAGGCACTTTTCATTTAGATAAAGGCTATTATTATTTTAGAAATATTGATGATAGAATTTTGTTGGGAGGCGGAAGAAATTTAGATTTTAAAACAGAAAAAACTACTGAATTTGGTAAAACAGAGATAGTGCAAAACAAATTAGAAGAATTATTGAAAACGACTATTTTACCAAATACAGCTTTTGAAATTGAGCATAGATGGAGTGGAATTATGGGCGTTGGCAATCAAAAGAAAGCAATTGTTAAAAAACTAAGCAATAATGTTGCTTGTGGAGTCCGTTTAGGAGGAATGGGAGTAGCTATCGGGAGTATTGTAGGGAAGGAGTTAGCTAATTTAGCAGGATGATTTTGTAACCCTATTGCTCATAAATAATCTAATTATATTCAACTTTGAAATTATAATGAAGTAATTACGTCAAACTTTATAAAATAAATAATATGATGAGATTAATATTTTTTATATGTATAGTATTCTTAATAAGTGAAGGTAGTCTAGCGCAAAACTCTACAGTTGACTTTAAAATCAAAAATATAGGAATGTACGTTGATGGTAAATTTAAAGACGTAACTATTAATAGTAATTTTAATAAAGAAAACTTAGAAAATAGTTATATCAATGCAACTATTAAAGTGAATTCTATTACTACCGAAAATGCTAAAAGAGATAAACATCTATTAAGCGATGATTTTTTTGATGCTACCAACTATCCAACAATAAAATTAGAATCTACTAAAATTGAAAAAGTATCAGAAAATAGTTATCGTCTTAAGGCGAAATTGACCATTAAAAAAACAACTAAAAAAATTGTAATTCCACTAGAGATTCTTAAAAATAATGAGTCAATAACTATAAAATCAAATTTTAAACTCAATAGAAGAGATTATAGTGTAGGTGGTAGTAGTTGGGTGTTGTCAAATACCGTAAAGATCAAAATAGTTTATATCACAAAAGAATAATCTTTGAATACTACTTGCATAGATATTATTATTGTTGGCGGAGGATTAGCCGGTCTGGTTAGTGCCATTCACCTTTCTAAACATGGTATTGAGGTTTTGGTGATTGAAAAGAACACCTATCCGAAACATAAAGTTTGTGGCGAATATATTTCTAATGAAGTATTGCCATATTTACAATCACTAGGTGTAGATCCTTTAAAATTGGGTGCTACTAAAATCAATAGATTTATGTTGAGCACACCTAAAAATAAAGTGATTGAAGCAGAATTACCCTTAGGTGGATTCGGAATAAGTCGTTATACTTTAGATAATATCTTAGCTCAAAAAGCAAAAGAAAATGGAGCGAATATCGTTCAAGATACAGTTACAGATATTAATTTTTTAAATGATAGGTTTAGCATTATCACTAAAAATGAAAAAAATTATAAAGCAAAATTTGTTATAGGTGCTCATGGTAAGAGATCAACTGTTGATGTGGCATTAAATCGAAATTTTATCAAAAATAAGTCTCCTTTTTTAGCAGTAAAAATGCATTTAAAAGGCGATTTTCCTGATAATTTAGTAGCATTGCATAATTTTAGAGGTGGATATTGCGGACTTTCTAAAGTAGAGGGTAATTATATAAATGCATGTTATATTGCCGATTTTAAATCGTTCCAACAATTTAAAAATATTCAACATTTTCAAGAACAAGTACTCTATAAAAACAGCTATTTAAAAACTATTTTTGAAAATTCAGAACCCGTTTTTTCAAAACCATTAACCATAAGTCAATTGTCATTTTCGTCAAAAAAACCTGTAGAACAACATATTTTAATGTGTGGCGATAGTGCTGGTATGATCCATCCTTTATCCGGTAACGGAATGAGTATGGCAATTAGAAGTGCTCAAATGGTATCTCAAATATTAATTGATTATTTTACTAGAACAATTAAATCAAGAATGGTATTAGAAAAAACGTATGAACAAGCATGGAATAACGAGTTTAAAAAACGATTAAAAACAGGGCATATAGTAGCCTCACTTTTTAAGATGGATTATTTTTCAGAAGTTATGATGTTAGGCCTAAAAGGGTTTCCAAGTTTATTACCTAAAATTATCAAACAAACACATGGTAAACCGCTTATATTATAATGGGTTTCATTATTAATACTAAATACAGAACAAATCAAGTAGAATTGATGGATGATCTTGCCATGAGTGGTGAGTTACTTCGTAAAACATTAGATCAGATTGCTAAAATTAATCGATGGCTAGGTGGCAATAGTAGTACGTTAAACGGATTAAAAAAATTACTAAATAATAAATCGAAAAATAAATCAATAACAATTATTGATTTAGGTTGTGGTAATGGAGATATGCTTAGAGAAGTAGCCAATTATGGAAAAAAAGAAGGTTATAATTTTATATTAATCGGAATTGATGCCAATGAATACACAGTAAATTATGCCAAAAAATTATCTCAGAATTATGATGAAATAAACTATTTTCAACAAGATGTTTTTTCAAATGAATTTAAAAAATTGGATTACGATATTGTATTATCAACATTGTTTTTACATCATTTTACGGAAGACAAAATTATTGATTTATTGACTTTAGTAGTAAAAAAAGCGAGTTTAGGTGTTATAGTCAATGATCTGCATAGACATCCAATGGCATATTACCTTTTTAAATTAATGTGTTTAGTAATTCAAAATCCAATGGTTAAAGAAGATGGACTGATTTCAATTTTAAGAGGATTTAAAAGGTTAGATTTAGAACGAATTTCAGAAAAGTTAAAATATAATAGCGATATCCAATGGAAATGGGCTTTTCGTTATCAATGGGTAATCAGAAAATAAATGAGTGTAAGAATAACATCAGTAGCTAAGCAGTTACCAAAATATACCAGAACAACGGAAGAAATAATACCTTACCTAAGAGTATGGTTATCTGGTCAAGAGGAACGTTTTCAACGTAAAGTAATTAAGCTTTTTGAAAATGCAGGCGTTGATAAACGCTATTCAATTATGGATGCTCATGAAGTTTTTTTGAATACCTCTTTTGAAGAAAAAAATGACATTTACGTTAGAGAATCAATAAAACTTTCAGAAAGCGCATTAAAAAAAGCGTTAAAAAAAGCAAGCCTACAAGCACAAGATATTGACTATATAATTACCGTAAGCTGTACAGGTATTATGATTCCGTCATTGGATGCTTATTTGATTAATAAGTTAGAAATGAGACAAGATATTGTGCGTTTACCAGTAACGGAGATGGGTTGTGCGGCAGGAGTTTCCGGAATCATTTATGCAAAGAATTTTTTAAAGGCAAATCCGAATAAAAGAGCAGTAGTCATTGCAGTTGAATCGCCAACAGCAACATTTCAGCTAGATGATTTTTCTATGGTAAATATTGTCAGTGCTGCTATTTTTGGTGATGGTGCTGCTTGTGTTGTGTTGTCTTCATACGAAGATGATAAGGGTCCTGAAATTATAGATGAGGCGATGTATCATTTTTACAACGCTGAGGATATGATGGGTTTTAAACTAACAAATTCAGGATTGCAAATGATTTTAGACAAATCGGTTCCGCAAAAAATAGCAGACCATTTTCCTAAGATTGTACATCCTTTTTTAGAGAAAAATAATATGACTATTAAAGATATTGATCATTTAATTTTTCATCCCGGAGGAAAGAAAATAGTACAAACCATTGAAGAACTATTTGGTTCTTTGGGAAAAAATATTGAAGATACTAAAGAAGTACTTAAATTGTATGGCAATATGTCTAGCGCAACAGTACTATATGTATTAGAACGATTTATGGATAAAAAGTTGCCCAAAGGAGATAAAGGATTAATGTTGAGTTTTGGTCCAGGTTTTTCTGCACAACGAATATTATTAGAATGGTAAAAGAATTTCAGAGTAAAAACTATTGGGCACTTATTTTAGGAGGCTCTAGCGGATTGGGTTTAGCAACTGCAAAAAAGCTAGCCAAACACGGTTGTAATATTTGTATAATTCATAGAAATAGAAGGTCAGAACTAGAAGTGATCGAAAATGAATTTTCTCAAATAAAAAATGAAGACGTTGAATTCATAAGCTTTAATGTTGATGCATTTAAAGAAGAGGAAAGACAAAATATAATTGAACAATTAAAAATAAAATTTGATAATAAAGGAAAAATTAGAGTATTGGTGCATAGTGTTGCAAAAGGAAATTTAAAACCGATGATTGCCGATGATAAACCAACATTGAAAAATAATGATTTTCACTTAACTATTAACGCAATGGCTATTAGTTTATACGATTGGACCAAAGCATTGTTTGATAATCAATTATTTGCTCCCGATGCTCGTATTATCAGTTTTACAAGTGAAGGAAATACCAAAGCATGGCGAAACTATGCTGCCGTTTCAGCTGCCAAAGTAACCTTAGAAGCAATCACACGAAATATAGCGTTGGAATTTGCATCTTATGGAATAAAAGCAAACTGTATTCAGGCAGGTGTTACAGATACAGCATCATTAAGAGCCATTCCGGGAAGTGAAAAAATAATTGAGCATTCGTTAAAAAGGAATCCGTTTAAACGATTGACTTTACCTGAAGATGTTGCCAATGTTGTGTATTTATTATGTAAAGATGAAGCAGCATGGGTCAATGGTTGTGTAATTCCTGTTGACGGAGGAGAACATCTTAGTTAAGATGTCATTGAGAGGAAGGCACGACCGTAGCAATCTCTTAATCGACTGAAAGACCGCCTATACAGGAATAACAAGAAGAATGACCAAAAAAGAAATCATAAAATCATTGCCTTATCAACAACCATTTTTGTTTGTTGATACCTTAGATACAATTTCTGAAAATGGAATAACAGGCTCTTACACTTTCAAGGAAGATGAATATTTCTATAAAGGTCATTTTAAGGAAAATCCGGTAACGCCTGGTGTTATTTTAACAGAAGTGATGGCACAGATTGGTGTTGTATGTTTAGGAATTTATTTAATAAAGAATGAATTCTCAGTTACTAATTATCCTAACATAGCATTGACATCAAATGAAATTGATTTTTTTTTACCAGTATATCCTAAGGAAAAAGTGACAGTTGTTTCAGAGAAAGTATATTTCAGATTCAATAAATTAAAATGTAAGGTCAAATTACTCAACGAAAAAAATGAGTTAGTTTGTAGAGGAACAATTTCAGGAATGATAAGTCCATCCCTAACCCTTTGAAGGAAATAGTTGAATAGTAGTTTCAATAGTTTTCCCTCTGGGGAAATGTCGGAAGGACAATGGGGATGTTAATTTTGAACTCAAAGTATGAATAATAGAGTAGTCATAACAGGTTTAGGCATCGTTGCACCAAATGGTGTAGGTATTACAGATTTCACCAAAGCAATTAAAAATGGCGAATCTGGAATTCAGTTTCATCAAGAACTTAAAGACTTGAATTTTTCTTGTTGTATTGGTGGAATTCCGCCCGTAACTGAAGAATTAAAACAACAATATTTTACATCACTACAATTACGTAATTTTAATAGTTCTGGTATATTATATGGCTGTATTGCAGGTATTGATGCTTGGAAAGATGCAGGTTTTTCTGTAGATGCAGATAGCGAGTTAGATTTTGATAGCGGAACAGTATTCGGTACAGGAACTTCTGGCGTTGAAAAATTTAGAGAAGCTATTTATAAGCTAGATGCTAAAAAAGTAAAACGATTGGGTAGTACTGTCGTAGTGCAAACCATGGCAAGTGGTATTAGCGCTTATCTTGGCGGAATATTAGGATTAGGCAATCAAGTAACTACAAATTCATCAGCTTGTTCAACAGGAACAGAAGCTATTTTGATGGGTTTCGACAGAATAAAATCGGGTAAAGCAAAACGAATGTTGGTAGGTAGTTGTAGTGACCATGGTGTATATCTTTGGGGAGGATTTGATGCAATGCGAGTAATGACCTACAAACATAATGATTCACCTGAAAAAGGTTCCAGACCTATGAGTGCATCAGCATCAGGATTTGTACCAGGTAGTGGAGCAGGAGCATTGGTATTAGAATCATTAGAAAGTGCTTTAGAAAGAAAAGCAATCATTTATGCTGAAGTTTTAGGAGGTGCTGTAAATTCAGGAGGTCAAAGAAACGGAGGTACAATGACAGCTCCAAACTCAATAGCTGTACAACGTTGCATAAAAGAGGCGATACAGAATTCTGGTATAAAAACTAGCGATATTGATGCTGTAAACGGACATTTAACGGCGACAATAAAAGATACTGTAGAGATAGAGAATTGGGCAACAGCTTTACAAAGAAAAGGAACTGATTTTCCTTATATAAATTCTATGAAATCTATGGTCGGGCATTGTTTAGCAGCAGCAGGTTCAATTGAGAGTGTGGCAACTGTGTTACAACTAAAAGAAGGGTTTATTTTTCCGAATACAAACTGTGAAGATGTGCATCCTGAAATAGCGAAAATTATTGCTGAAGAAAAAATTCCGAAGCAAATCATAAATAAAGAATTAAATATCATTGCAAAAGCCAGTTTTGGGTTTGGTGATGTAAATGCATGTGTTATTTTTAAGAGATATTAAACACTAAACATCAATTAAAAGTAGAAAGTCACACTGAGCAAGTCTGTACTGAGAAAAGGCGAAGTATCGAAGTGTAATTTAATATTAGCATGAATAATCTAAAACTATATGACCAAACAAGAATTAATAACATCGTTAAAAAAAATAGTAAAACCTTACATTCAAGACAAAAATGCTTTTGAAAATTTATCTGAAAACACAGATTTCATCAATGATCTTAAAATTAATTCAGCCAATTTGGTAGATGTTATTTTAGATGTTGAGGATGAATTTGATATAGAAATTGATAATGAAGCTATGGAAAAAATGCTATCAGTAAAAGCTGCAATGGAAGTTATTACAACCAAATTAAAAGAAAAATGATAGGTAATGATATTGTTGATTTAAAACTTGCTTCAATTCAAAATAATTGGAAACGTAAAGGGTTTTTAGATAAAGTATTTACTAAAGATGAACAAGGGTTGATTTTTAGTTCAGAGATTCCTTTTAAAATGGTTTGGTTGTTATGGAGTATGAAGGAAAGTGTATATAAAATTTATGTTCAACAAAATTCGAAACGTTTTTTCAATCCTAAAAAATTACAATGTAAATTAACATCAGAAATCGAAGGCATAGTTGAGATAAATGGAGAAAAGTATACGACCAAATCACAAATCAATAACAATTTTATTTACACAATTACTAGTTTGAAAAATGACAAAAATATATTGAGTACAACTTTTAAATTAGATGATAATTCTTACGCAACTCAACATAAAGAAAGTTATAAAAAATTGATTGAGATAACCTCAAAAAAATGGAAGCTTCCTGTCAAGGATATTCTTATAAAAAAGAATAAAATAGGAGTTCCGAAGCTGTTTCTAAATAATAAAGAATTGAAAACTTCACTCTCTATAACACATCATGGATATTATGGTGCTTATGCAATTTTAAATTGATAAAAATGGATGAATTTATAACATACGCAAAATCAAAACTAAATGTAGATAAAAAACTTATTTTAATCTATTTGGTCACTTATTTTATATGGGGGATGTCTATGGATAAGTTTGGTGCAACAATTGAAATCGCCAAATTCACCTATTGGTGGCAAGTAATTACGGTGTATCTTTTGTATATGATTCCTATTTCATTATTACTTCGGGGTTTACCTTTTCACATGCAATACGCCTATGGTTTAATAGCAATGAGTTTGTTAGAGTTTAGTGGTTATGCTTTGCAAACGTCATACGCATATCCTGATAATTTATTAGATAAATTCTTTAATATTAGAAATTTTAGTTTGTCAATGGCATTATTCTTTGCTTTATATTTCCCTTTAGGAAATATGCTGGTTACTAAAATATATATAACAGTTTTTAAGAAGGGTGAAAACAAATGATTGTTTTAAAAAAGAATTATACAATGCTTGTGTAGAGTTTATTAAAAGACGTGAACAAACAGTCAACCAAATAATCACATCTAATCAAAAAGCATTGACTTCAGAAACAAAAAGTAGTGCAGGTGATAAACATGAAACAGGAAGAGTGATGTTACAATTGGAAATGGAAAAAACAGGTCAGCAACTAGAGGGAGTATATCAAATGAAAACTATATTAGCTAGAATTTTTATTGATGAAATTTCTGAATTTATTAAGTTAGGCAGTTTAATTGTTACCAATCAAGCAGCTTATTTTTTAGCTATTAGTGTTGGTGAAATAATAATTTCTGATCAGAATATAATAGCAAACCAACTGAGATATAGATTCTTGATATAGTCAATAATGTCATAGTAATTAATTTTTTAGGATTTTCCATGTGTTTATTTTTATTGTTTTTATCTATTCCAGAAGACTCTGGGCTGTTCGCTATAAACCATTTAATTCTGCCTTTTTTAAATGATTTTTAAATGAATTATTGAACTTGCGTTTAACCTCAAGAATTTGGGATTAACATTCTCGTTTTATATATTTGTGTTATTATTGATTGCTTTGCCAACTATAAATTCTCTACGCCATTTTGATAGCCGTTGGGATATATCAAAATACTCATCAAATGTATCCGTAGGTGTCTCTTCATAGTATTCATTTAGATTTTCTAGTGGCGTAACAAGATTTGGGCTTATTACAGACCTGTCATTATCTGTATGCCAGAACTTTACTAATTGCCCTTTTTTACCCTGTAAAAATTCCTTTTAAATCGTAACATATAGTATCGCTTCCTCCATTTGAAAAAATGGGTAACTAGTTTTTATTCCATCAGTTTTCAATATCAATATCAATATCAATATCATAACTAATCATATCTACAAAGGGTTCTAAGGTAAAAGTAAAGGTTTTGTCGGCGTCAAATACCCAGTAATTACCTTCAATTTTTCCGTCTTTGGTTTGTAAATTCCAACGAGGTATACTTATAAAAGCATAATGATTCTTTTCTACATTGTAATCGATAGCATAGTCTTTTAGGTCTTTCTTTTTGTTGTATTTTAGAGAAATGTGTGCATGCAGATTGTCTGATTTCTCAGTGAATTTTAAGGTTTTAATTGGGTAATCAGCTAATTCTTTTCGCCAATTCGTTGGCGTTATTACAATTGTTTTTA
>CAZHYX010000092.1:0-10142 GCA_964536675.1 uncultured Flavobacteriaceae bacterium | reverse complement strand
TCATTCCCTCTCATTGGGGAGGGTTAGGGTGGGGATTTTAAAAACACGTCCCTTTTAACCGTAACCCTTCATCTTCAACAAAGCCTAACATCAAATTCATATTATGAACTGCTTGCCCAGAAGCTCCTTTTACCAAATTGTCAATAATACTTGTTATTAATAATTTGTTTTTATGTTTATGAAGATGTATCAAACATTTATTAGTGTTTACTACTTGTTTTAAATGTAAAGCTTCTTTACTAATATGTGTAAATTGAGTGTCTTTATAAAAACCTTGATATAATTTTTTAGCTTCTTCCAATGTACCCTCAAAATTAGTATATGCTGTTGCGAAAATTCCTCTACTAAAATTACCTCTATTAGGCATAAAATAGACCTCTTTAGAAAACGAATTCTGTAATTGCTGTACACTTTGATTTATTTCATCTAAATGTTGATGGATAAAGGGTTTATAATACGAAAAATTATTATCGCGCCATGTAAAATGCGTGGTTGTTGATAATGATGTACCTGCTCCGGTTGCTCCGGTTACTGCGTTTATATGGACATCATCTTTCAATAATTCGTTTTTTGCTAAGGGCAAAATTGCCAATTGTATTGCCGTTGCAAAACAACCTGGATTTGCAATAAAATTCGCCGATTTAATCGCTTCTTTATTTAATTCTGGTAATCCATATACAAATTTTTTATCTTGAAAAGTTGCATTTTTATCTAGTCTAAAATCATTACTCAAATCGATTATTTTAGTAGTATCTGAAAATTGATTCTTCTCTAAAAAGGATTTAGAATTACCATGACCTAAACATAAAAATAATATGTCAATCTTATTATTTATTGCATTTGTAAATTTCATAGCTGTTTCACCTATCAAATCTTGATGTACACTACTAATATTATTCCCTGCATTAGATGTGCTATACACAAAATTGATAGTTACCTTTTTATGATATAGTAATATTCTAATGAGTTCTCCGGCTGTATATCCGGCACCTCCTATAATTCCGATCTGTATCATAACGAGTTATTTACTTGTTTAAATATTTTATTCTGATTCGATAAGATCTTTATAAATCCTTTTGCATCATCTGCTGTCCAACCTGTATTCATTTCACCATATTGAGCAAAAGATGCATTCATTAGATCATTTGGAGAAGTAATACCATCAATGGTAAATCGATATGGATGTAATGTTATCATCACATCACCATTAACATTCTTTTGTGAGTCTTCTAAAAAAGCTTCAATATTTCGCATTACTTCATCTAAATAGTGCCCTTCATGCAACATAGTACCATACCAATTCGCCAGATATTCTTTATGATGTTGCTGCCATTTGGTCAACACATGTTTTTCTAATAAATGATGTGCTTTAATAATTATTAAGGGCGCAGCAGCTTCAAAACCAACTCTTCCTTTGATACCTATAATGGTATCACCCACATGAATATCTCTACCAATGGCATATTTTGAAGCTATTTCATTTAGAGCCTCAATGTTTTTTTTCGGATAGTTTTTTACATAATTTACAGCAACCAACTCTCCTTTTTCAAAGCTCAATTTTACTTTTTCAGGTTCATGTTTTTCTAACTGACTCGGATAGGCATCTTCTGGTAATGGTTTGTGAGAAGTTAGGGTTTCTTCACCACCAACACTCGTTCCCCACAATCCTTTATTGATCGAATATTTGGCTTTTGACCATTCTAAGTCAACATTATTCTGTTTTAGATAGTCTATTTCCGCTTGACGGGAAAGTTTATTATCTCTAATAGGTGTAATAATTTCAATTTCTGGAGCTAAAATTTGAAAGATCATATCAAATCGAACCTGATCATTACCAGCACCGGTACTACCATGGGCAATATGTGTTGCATTAATCTTTTTGGCATGTTTCACTATTTCGATTGCCTGTATAATACGTTCAGCACTGACCGAAAGTGGATAGGTATTATTTTTCAACACATTACCAAACACCAAATATTTTACAACCTTATCATAAAACGATTGTACAGCATTAATAGATGTATAGGTTTGAGCACCCAATTGCAATGCTTTTTTCTCAATATTTTTAATTTCTTGTTCAGAAAAACCTCCTGTATTTACACTAACGGCATGTACCTCAAAACCTTCGTCTTTAGAAAGTTTTAACGCACAATACGAAGTATCTAGTCCACCACTATAAGCTAATACTAATTTTTTATCCATTTTTTTTACTCTTTAAAAATAATGTTTGTTTAATACTTTTTAATCGTTGTAAAACCCTTTTGTTATACGGATGCTTTTGTTTAAACTCTTTTTTTGAATTATTTTCTTGTTTAGGATCATAAAGCATACCCGTACACAAACACATTTTCTGTTCGGTACGAGTTAATACGTCATAATTTTTACATGTCTGACAACCTTTCCAAAAATCTTTGTCGTCTGTTAATTCAGAGAAAGTAACTGGTCTATACCCAAGTTCATAGTTAATTTTTAGTACTGCTAAGCCAGTAGTAATTCCGAAAATTTTTGCGTCTGGAAATTTTTCTTTTGAATAGTCAAAAATGACTTTCTTAATTTTTTTAGCCAGACCTTGATTTCTATAATCAGGGTGTACAACCAAGCCTGAATTAGCCACAAATTTACCATGTCCCCAAGCTTCGATATAGCAAAATCCTGCAAAAATATCACCATCTAAAGCAATGACTGCATTATTATTTTCAAGTTTCATAATGATATAATCTGGTGTACGCTTCGCTATTCCGGTTCCGCGTACTTTGGCAGAATCGGTTATTGTATCAGATATGATAGTCGCATATTTACTATGCGATTTATTGGCAATGACAATATCCATTATATTGTAATTGAATTATTAAAATTGTTTGAAAAAATGTGTGTTGAAAAAAGAACCGGACTCACCTAAGTTCTATAAAAAATATATGTACCCTTACGGGCGACGGCGCACAGAAATGCGTCTTAAAATTGTAGGAATTGTATGTGATTGTATTGCTTTCACACGACAATAATAAAACTTTTATCCGAAAAAACATAAAGAAAATACTAAAATGTACTAATTATTGCGATTTTCTTAGATACCGAGTTTAAAAATCAGTTATTCAAAAAAAATGATATACTAATTTAAAAAATATTCAAAACTATTTATTTAACTACTTTATAAATAAATAGTTAAACCAAAAGTTTTTAGGTTCTATTAACATTTTTGCAATTGAACACTACTGTTTTGATATTTTTGAGACAAACCTCAGTCATGGTTCATAAAGAATTTGATTTTAACCATCAAAATATCAAGTTTTACGGTCAATATTGGCAAGCTGACACAACCGAAGCCGTTGTAATATTGATTCATGGTATGGGTGAACACGCTACAAGATATACAAGTTCTATAATTCCTGAATTTTTAAAACATAATATTTCTGTAATTGCTTATGACCAATTTGGTCATGGTAAAACCGAAGGTAAAAAAGGACATAATCCCGGTTTTGATGCGGTGTTAGATTGTGTTAAAATAGTGGCCGATAAAGCTAACACTGTATTTGGAGATATTCCTACTTTCTTATATGGTCATAGTATGGGTGGTAATGTTGTTATTAATTATGTATTAAGGAGAGAAAATAATTTTAAAGGAGTGATAGCTACAAGCCCATTTTTAAGATTAGCATTTCAACCTCCTTCATGGAAATTATCTATTGGTAAAGTTTTACAAAAAATTGCACCATCCATGACCATGGGCAATGAATTAGATGTAACTGCTATTTCACGAGATAAAGCTGAAGTGCAAAAATATATTGACGATCCTTTGGTGCATAATCAAATAAGCCCAAATTATTCATTAACTTTTATGGAAACTGGTGTCTGGGCAATTGAAAATGTCGCAAAATTAGCTACCCCTATGCTAGTATTACACGGTACAGGTGATAGAATAACCAGTCATAAAGCATCAGAAGAATTTGCCTATAATAGTAATAATGTCACCTTAAAATTATTTAAAGATGGTTATCACGAATTACACAATGATTTGTGTAAAGAAGAATTTATTCATACTATTGTACATTGGATTGAGCTACAATTCAATTGAAAAAGAAAAAACTAAACTGCTATGAAAAAATTACTCCCCTTAATTTTTTGGGCTACTTATACTATGTCTTTTGCTCAAGATGGACCTTCAATTATATTGAATAATGATTCAAATAGTATTTCTGAAATAACTTCATTGGTTTACGCCGAGCAAACGGGTACTCATTTAATGATGAATTTGAACAATTCAACTTTAAATATAAGTTCAGTAAAAAACACTATTAATGAAGAGTTTACATCTGATATATTAAAACAACGTTTAGAAAACTTAAATCATACCACACCTTTTAATGTGGAATACAATGCTACTGTTGAGCGTTTTATCAGGTTATACTTAAAAACCAGAAAAGATGGACTCTCTAATTTAATGGATAAAGCGAAGTACTATTTTCCTATTTTCGAAGAACATCTTGACAAATACAACTTACCGCTAGAAATAAAATATTTAGCTGTAGTAGAATCTGCCTTAGAACCCAATTCTAAATCACATATGGGTGCAAAAGGATTGTGGCAATTTATGTATAATACAGGTAAACAATACGGCCTCAATATTACTTCTTATGTTGATGAACGTTCCGACCCTCTAAAAGCAACCGAAGCTGCCTGTAAATATTTAGAAAGTTTATATGCTACTTTTGATGATTGGGATTTAGCCTTGGCTGCATATAATGCAGGTCCAGGAAATGTCTCAAAAGCAATTAGACGATCAGGTGGATTGCGAAACTATTGGAATATCAGACAGTATTTACCTGCTGAAACTCGAGGCTATCTGCCTGCTTTTTATGCTACTTTCTACCTTTTTGAATATGGTGCTGAACACAATATCTATCCTAAAAACTCAAGCATTACTTTTTTTGAAACCGATACTATTCATGTAAAAAAGAAAGTAAATTTTACGCAGATAAAAAAAGAGATTGATATTGATATCAACTTATTACGAAAGTTAAATCCACAATATAAATTAGGTATTATTCCTTCAAATCGTGATAGTTATGTATTGACACTTCCTAAAAATTTAATTGATGAGTTTGTATCAAATGAACATAAAATTTACAATTTACCTGAACTCAATAAGCGTGAAGCTTCTAATTATATAATTCCAACCACCATAAATAGCTATGTTGTACAAGAGGGAGATAATTTGTCAAGAATTTCCAGAAAATTTAATCTCCCTTTACATCAATTAAAAAAATGGAATGGTTTACAAACCAATTATATTATTACCGGACAAAGTATTGTTATTACTTCTAAGAGTAATCTTCATAGTGAAAATAAGCTTCAAAAAAACAGTAACTCAGATATTAAAATAGAAGAAAATAATATTCTATCAGGTCAAATTTTTAAATTATATAAGGTAAAAGAAGGTGATTCTTTATTTTTAATTTCTAAAAAATTTCCTGAAGTTACCATCTCTCAAATTCGAAATTGGAATAATCTAAGGGATAGACCTCATCTAAAACCAGGGACACAACTTAAAATTTTAACAAAAACTAAGTAATTTATACCTATTTTAGGCGTTATCCTATATGTTTTAATCTAAATAATACACTAACCTTATCAAAACAAAAACTACTAAAAATAAGTATAAAAATAATTTTTATACTTTTGCTGTCTCCAAACCTAAATTTTATCTGTCAATAAAAAATAATAAAGCTTAGTATATATGAAACTCCTATTTGCACTTTTACTACTAATCTCTTTTAGTATTTTTTCGCAAGAAAATCCGTCTAAAGTAATTGATTCTATTGATATTGTCAAAACTAAAGATACACCTCTTTTAAAAGGTGAGGTAAAAAACGATTCTGCACAACTTATCAATCATAAAGAAGCTACCTTAATCGATAGCTTGTGGTTAAGTACAATGTATAACTCTCCGTTATATGATGATTTTCAGTTTGTAGATGCAGATGAAAAGATAACCGATACAATATATAATGAATTAACAACGGCGGTTCTTAAAAAAAGGTTGGCTCATTTAAATAGTCAAACACCTTTTAATGTAGAGTATAACCCCTCTTTAGAACGTTTGATAAAACACTATTTAAAAACTCGCAAAAAAACAATGGGTAATTTAATGGGTAAAGCTGCTTATTATTTCCCTATGTTTGAAGAGCATCTTGATAAATATGATCTACCATTAGAAATAAAATATTTAGCAATTGTAGAATCTGCTTTACGTCCTAGAGCAAAATCTAGAGTAGGCGCCTCCGGTTTATGGCAGTTTATGTATTATACCGGTAAACAATTTAATTTGAATGTTAGTTCATATGTTGACGAAAGGCATGACCCTATCAGGGCAACGGAAGCTGCGTGTAAGTATTTATCAAGTTTATATACAATCTTTGGCGATTGGGATTTAGCCTTGGCTGCTTATAATTCAGGTCCCGGTAACGTTTCTAAAGCTATTAGACGCTCTGGTGGCAATAAAAATTATTGGAATATTAGACACAACCTACCTCGTGAAACTGCTGGTTATTTACCTGCTTTTTATGCCACTTACTATATTATGGAATATGCTAAAGAGCATAATATTCATCCTAAAAAATCGTATGCACATAGATTTGAAACTGATACTATTATAATAAAGCAACAAATTACTTTTGAGCAAATTAATAAAGTATTGAATACTAATGATAAAATGCTCGAGTTTTTGAATCCACAATACAAGCTCAATATCATTCCTTTTGTAAAAGGTAAAAATTACACATTACGATTACCAAAAAACTTAATAGGTAAATTTACTTCAAATGAAGAACAGATTTATGCTTTCGCTAAAGTGGATAATGCCAAACGCGAAAAAACACTACCAAAATATTTTGAAAACCCTCAAAGAATACGATATAGAGTTAGAAATGGTGATTATTTAGGAAAAATTGCCAATAGATATCGAGTGTCCGTATCTCAAATAAAAAGGTGGAATGGACTAAGGAGTAATAGATTGCGTATTGGTCAACGTTTAACCATTTATCCAAAAAACTACGCAGGCAAATCTAAATCAACAAAAAAAACAAAATCTAAGGTAGCTAAAAATACTAAAATAACTTCCCCAAAAGGTAGCTATACTACTTATATAGTTAAAAAAGGAGACTCGTTATGGTTGATTTCAAAAAAATTTCCAAAAGTTTCTATACAGCAAATTAAAAATTGGAACAATATTTGGAGTGTTAAAAATTTAAAACCTGGTACAAAACTTAAAATTTACAAAAGTTAAATACGATGCGAGCACTTCTTATAATTTCAATCATTTTTTTATCGCTAATATCATGTGACAAAAAAGAAAGAGTAATAACCTTAGTTGAATCTTCGGGTAGTATAAATAACATAACCATAGTTATAGACAATGAGTTATGGAAAGGTAAAGTAGGTGATTCTTTACGAGAAATAATTGCAACTCCGGTATTAGGTCTCCCTCAAGAAGAAAATCAGTTTTCAATTACTCAAATACCACCAAAAGTATTTGGAAGAATGTTTAAAACCAGTAGAAATTTACTCTTTATTGGTATTGAAAATACTGAGGGTTTTGTTGTTAAGAAAAATGTTTATGCATCTCCTCAAATTGCAATGACAATTATTGGAAAGAATAAAACATTGCTTATAGAGCGGATAAATGCGCATAAAAAGGAAATAATTTCAGTTTTTAAAGCTGGAGATTTAAAATTATCACAATACAGGTTCGCAAAAAACCGTTGGAATATTGATAGCATCAAAACACTTAATAAATTAGGAGTGAAGTTAACTATTCCTAGAAATTATGCTTTGGTAGACGATACTGGTGATTTTTTATGGTTTAGGCAAGATATTTCAAAAGGCAGTATGAATATTATTGCTTATGCCCTACCATTATTAGAAAATGACAGTATCATTAACAATATTGTAGCTGCCAGAGATACTATTGGTAAAAAATACATTCCAGGTCCACTAGAAGGAACTTATATGATTACAGAAGCCGCTTATACTCCATTTACAGTGCAAACTGAATTAAATGGTAAACTTTCATATGAAACTAGAGGTAAATGGGAGGTGAAAAATGATTTTATGGCTGGTCCGTTTTTAAATTATACTGTTGTAGATAAAACCAATAATCGTTTGTTAGTTGTTGAAGGGTTTACCTTTGCACCTTCGGTTAAAAAACGTGATTATATGTTTGAATTAGAGGCTATTTTAAAAACCTTAAAAATTTGAGCTTATAAAAGTTTGCAGGTTTCCGTTTTTATCACTATAAATTATAAATCCTTTTAATTCAGGATGTTTTTCTAAAAAAGAGATTGCTTTTTCAAGTGACATTGCCATTAAGGCAGTAGCATATCCATCAACATCAGCACAATCTAACGCTGCAATAATAGTAACACTTAATAAATTATTTTGAGCAGAATAGCCGGTTTTAGTATTTAAAATATGTGCATATTTTTTACCCGTAAGCGTATCTATTTTAAATTTTCGATAACTACCAGATGTTGCAGATGACTCGTCTCTTAACACTACAACTTTTTTTATTGAACGTGTAAATTTGGATTTTCAATACCCATTTGCCAAGGTGTATTTTTGTTTCTGTTAATTCCCCTAGCGCGAACCTCCCCTCCTATTTCTACCAAATAATCTGTTACCTTTTTTGATTCTAAAAATCTTCCTATAATATCAATAGCATAACCTTTTGCAATAGCATTAAAGTCGAAATACATACTATCATATTCTTTTATTATTCTTCCTTTTTTAAGTTGTATTTTATTAAATCCGACAAGTTTTAATAATTCATTAATTTGTAGTGAGTCAGGCTTTGTAGTTATATTTTTCGGTCCAAAACCCCAAGCATTGACCAATATACCAATAGTTGGATCAAAAACACCATCGGTCTCATTATAGATTCTTAATGATTTTTGGTATACTTCGGTAAAGTACGCATCAACAATAACAGTTGTATCATCTTTATTAATTTTAGAAATATCTGAAGTTGGTATATAAGTTGATAATGATCTATTTACCAAATGAAATAAACTATCTACTTGTTTGGCAAAATCAATATTTGCATCATAAACAATATTAAAAGTTGTTCCAAATGCATCTCCTCGAAGTTTTTTAGTGGATTGATTATCCTTTTCTTTACATGAAAAAACAACTAGAGTTAATATAAATATTATAAAACACCTCAATATCTTCATAATTACTTTAGAATCTTAGTTTAACATTGCCAAAGGTAAAATTTATCAATGTTAAAATCATATTAAATAAAACTGATTTTTACCTTTATCGAATATATTTTTAATAACTTCGTGTTTTAAATTAAATAACTCTAATTATGAAGAAAATTTTTATACTAGCAGTAGCTTCGTCAGTATTACTTTCGTCGTGTATCTCACAAAAAAAGTATGCTGAATTGCAAAGTGAATATGACGCTACAAAACTAAGCTTAACTGATGCTAATGCTAAAGTATTAACTTGCCAAGTTGAAAAAGATAAATTGGCAAATAAAGTTACACTCTTAGAGTCTCAAAATAAATTTATAAATGAGAATTTTGAGAGCTCTAAAAAACAAATTGAAAACTTAACCATGTTGTCACAATCTGCCAGTAGTAATATTAAAGATGTTATTGCACAATTAAGCGAAAAAGATAAATATATAAATGGTATACGTGGCGCCATGTCTAGAAAAGATTCTATCAATTTAGCCTTAGCAGTAAATTTAAAAAGTGCTTTATCTGCTGGCATTCAAGATGAAGACATTATGGTAGAAGTTGAAAAAACAGTTGTATATATTTCTATTTCTGACAAGTTACTGTTTAAAAGTGGAAGTTCTGTAATTTCTTCAAAAGCAAAAAGTATCTTACAAAAAGTAGCAACAGTTATTTCTGAAAAACCAGATATGGAAGTGATGGTTGAAGGTTATACAGATAACAGACCAATCAATACTGCCAGAACAAAAGATAATTGGGATTTGAGTACACAACGTGCTACATCAGTAATTAGAATATTACAAAATGATTTTAACATAGACCCTAAACGATTAATCGCTGCCGGTAGAAGTGAATATTACCATTGGCATCTAATGATACCGCTGAAGGACGTTCAAGAAATAG
>CAZHYX010000091.1:0-10174 GCA_964536675.1 uncultured Flavobacteriaceae bacterium | reverse complement strand
ATTACTAAACTATCAGATTTGCATATGGTATCTTCTTTTAGAGCCCAAGAGAGGGTTATAAATATGGGCGAGTATCCTGAAAAGGTTTTTTTAACTGGATGTCCTTCAATTGACATTGCTGAAGAAGTCAGAATAAATCCAGAAATGAACTTTAATCCAATTGAAAAATATGGAGGTGTAGGTAGTTCTTTAGATTATAAATCTGGTTATATTGTTGTTATGCAGCACCCTGATACCAATGAGTATAAACAATCAAGAAAACACATTGAGGAAACTTTAAATGCAATTAACGAATTAAAGATATCTACGTTTTGGTTTTGGCCTAACGTTGATGCCGGATCTGATGGGACTTCAAAAGGGATTAGAGCTTTTCGAGAAATACACACCAATACAAAAATACATTTTTTTAAGAATATGACCCCAACGGACTTTTTAAAGGTTTTGAAGAATAGTTCATGTTTGGTCGGAAATTCTAGCGTGGGTATTAGAGAGTGTGCCTATTTGGGTATTCCTGTTGTAAATATAGGCTCAAGACAGGTTGGGAGGGAGCGAGGTAAGAATGCATTAGATGTTGCGTATAAAAAAGAAGAAATAAAAAAAGCTATTTTGAGTCAAATGGATCATGGACATTATGCGTCTGACAATATTTATGGTAATGGAGATGCGGGTAAACAAATTGCAGATTTATTAGCTACGCAATCTTTAACCTATAAAAAAATGTTGAGGTATTAATGTCAATTAAAATTAGAATAGCAGAGGCGCAAGACTTTAGTAATGAAGTTATTGACTATTTGAAAGCATCTTTTACAGTTGATGTTACTCCTTGCAAACAAGATGATCTTAAAGATATATTTCATAATTATGATGTTTTTTGGTTTCGTTTAGGATTTAAAATTGGTAAAGATTTGATGAGTGAAGGAATGCGTTGTAAGATTATTGCCACTCCGGTAACTGGTATTGATCATATTGATGAAAAGGCTTGTTTGGCAAATAATATAAAAATTATTTGTTTAAGAGGGGAACGCGAATTTCTTAAAGAGATAAGAGCTACTGCAGAAATGACAATTGCATTGACATTTGCTGTTATGCGAAATATGATGGCAGCATCGAATGATGTACAAAAAGGGAATTGGCAGAGAGACTTGTTCAGAGGTTTTGAGGTGTATAAAAAGACCGTAGGTATCATTGGTTTAGGAAGGTTAGGAAAGATTACTGCCGAATATTTTAAAGTACTTGGTGCTAAAGTGATAGGTTATGATATCCTATTAGATGATGTACCTGATTTTGTTAAAATTGAAAAGAGTATTGATGAGCTTGTTAAAAAATCAGATATTATCTCTATTCATATTAAGTATGATGAAAAGACACATCACTTGATAAATGAAGCTACCTTTAAACATTTCAACAATAAGAAATGGCTGATTAATACTTCCAGAGGAGAAATAATTGATGAAAAGGCTTTATTAAAGGCCTTAAAAGATGGAAGAATAAGGGGTGTGGGATTAGATGTGATACAAGATGAGCATCAATTTAATTCTAAAAATCCTTTACTACAATATGCTCAAAAAAACAGGAACTTAGTTATAGTACCACACATAGGTGGAAATACATACGAATCATTTGAAAAAACAGAGTGGTTTATAGCAAAAAAAATTTATAAAGAAGTACAAACATGGCAATCTTAGGTATTATTCCGGCCAGAGCTGGCTCAATACGTATTAAGGGTAAAAATAAAAAGAATTTTTGTGGAAAACCATTAATTACATATATAATTGAAGCAGCCAAAGACTCAAAATTCTTGGATACTATTGTTGTGAATAGTGATGACGATGATATTTTAGCGATAGCAACTAAATATAAAAATATTAAAACGATAAAAAGACCGATTGAAATTTCAAAAGATGATTCTAGCGCTATAGAATATGTACATCAGACCTTAGCTACTTTAAAAACAGAGGGCCTATTATTTGATATAATTGTTATTTTGCAACCTACTTCACCTTTAACGCTCTCAAAAGATATTGATAATACGATACAATTGTTAAAAGATACGGATGCCGACTCATCTGTAAGTGTAATGAGATTGGATCACGCCGTACATCCCATTAAAATGAAACTGATGAAAAAAGATAAGTTAGTGGCTTATCTAGAAGAAGAGCGTGGTAGAATGGCAGAATATGAACTCCCAACTATTTATGTTAGAAATTGTTCGGTTTACGCTACAACTATCGAAAGCATTAAAAACGGAAAAATTATAGGTGATGATTGTAGAGGCTATATAATGCCAATGGAACGTTGTGTTGATATTAATAGTCCCATTGATTTTGATTTTGCAGAATTCTTATACAAAAAATATAATAACTTAAAAAAATGATGAATTATTTTAGAAATATTCTGTCTAATAGTACAAAATCGGCCATATTATATGATATACTTCGTTTTAAAACGAGGATTAAAAATAGAAGAACAGGTCTAACCCCCAAGTTTGACAAATTACATTTAGGCTGCGGAAAACGAAAGGTAGAAGGATGGTTAAATGTTGATTTAGTTAACTCCGATTTTAACGTGGACTTAGCTATTGGTAAATTACCATGGAAGGATAATGTATTTAAATCTATAGTATCTCAGCATGTTATTGAACACCTTCACCTAGAATATGAATTGTTACCTTTATTAACGGAATTATCGCGAGTTATAAAACCTGATGGAGAAATTTGGATTTCTACACCAGATCTAGAAAAAGTTTGTAATTCTTATCTAAAAGATAAAGCTGAAAACTTAATTAAAGATAGAAAAACCAGATTTAAGAATTTTGATATGAATGATATTCCAAGTCAACATTTTATAAATAAGTTATTTCATCAAGAAGGTCAGCATAAAAATTTATTTGATTTTGAAATGATAAAATGGATGTTGATGAAAAATAATTTTATTAACTTTCAACGAGTAGCTGAAAAAGATTTATTAAAAAGCATGCCAGAATTTCCAATACGAAATGATGATGAACAATCAGTTTATGTTAAAGCTAAGTTTATTGATAAAAAGAATGAATGAAAAGATTTATTAAGAAAATAGTTTTATTCATATACAGAATGGGCAATAAGCTCAAACCATTTTTAGAAGAAGAACGAGGAAGAATGGCGGAAAGCGAATTGCCCACTGTCTATGTTAGAAATTGCTCTGTATACGGAACAACAATAAAAACTATCGAAAGAGGAGTAATTTTAGGCGATGATTGCAAAGGTTACTTCATGCCTAGAGAACGCTCTATTTATATAAATGACCCGATAGATTTTGATTTTACTGAATTTTTATTTAAAAAGTATTATTCTTAAATATGTATAAAAAAATTATAAAATCATTTAAGCATCCTAAACTCATACATAAAAAGAAATTTCATAAAAATTTGAGAATATTAGACAAGAAATTTCTCAATGGCGATTTTAAAAAGTTTCCTTTATTTAACGAAAGACCATGCATAATCTGTGGTAACAAAGATGATTTTGACTTCCTTTTTAAAGCTGTAGAATGTTATGATTATTGTAAATGTAATAATTGTGGAATGGTATTGATGAACCCATTACCTAGTAGTGAAAATCTTCATGAACTTTATAACACTGAAGAAATGAGTTTTAATGCTTCTGGCAAAAAATTATCTACTAGAGTATCACCCTCAGGCCGCAAGGATTATGAATATATTCTTAAGTTTAAACAAAATGGGAAACTTCTAGATATTGGTTGTGGTGTAGGAGGGTTTATGAAGACAGTTGCACACTCATTTGATGTTGAAGGACTTGAGATTAATACTACTCATGCAAATATTGGAAACCAAAATAATTTAAAAATTTATAATATTTATTCTAGTGAATACTTGCCCGAATACAAATATGATTTAATAACAATGTTACAAGTAATTGAACACGTTGAGTCTCCGAGACTAGTAGTTGAAGATGCATTTAGATTACTGGATAAAGGAGGTTTATTTTATGTTGCTTGCCCTAATTTTGACTCAGTAAGTTTTAGATTATTTAAAGAAAAGCATAGA
The DNA here is from genome assembly GCA_964536675.1 of uncultured Flavobacteriaceae bacterium. Taxonomy (GTDB): domain Bacteria; phylum Bacteroidota; class Bacteroidia; order Flavobacteriales; family Flavobacteriaceae; genus Aureibaculum. Next base: position 6,129 of record CAZHYX010000091.1, on the reverse strand, counting down.
CATGTTTCTTCATTCGCTCATATTAACCTATATAATCCAGAAACATTAAGACGCCAAATAGAAGAAGTTGGTTTTAAATGTGTTAATATAGAAACCTATATGTTGGATATATCATTACATGATCTATATTATTATTATTTATTGCCAAATAAATTTTCACATCGATTCTCAAACTACAATGCTTTTACCTACAGTTTATTTACAAAGCTATTTCAGCCATTTAAAAATAAATTAGAGCAAAAATATTTAAATATAAATCAAGGCTCTTATTTAAGAGGGATTTTTAAAAAAGTCTGAGAAGGAATAACCTTTTATGAGAAAACACTTTTTTATTCAAATTATTACCTAATATGTTAAAAACCTTAAAGGATTTAACTAAAGACACCTTTACATACGGTTTTGCTAGTGTTTTAGGTCAAATTATTGGTTTTTTACTATTACCTATTTACACCACACATTTATCTACAAAAGATTATGGTGTAATGGCAATGATTACTTTTATTAGTTTGTTCTTTGCCCCTTTGGCAAATATGGGAGTTACAAACGCAATATTTAGACGATTCAATCTTCATAAAGATGAAGATTTGCAAATCACTACATTATCAATAGGTAGTATTTTTGTATTGTTTTCGTCATTAGTATTGTTAGGTATTGGATTTTTATTTTCAAAAGAGATTACTAACTTGCTTGTTGATGATCTTAAATATCAAACTTTAATTAAAATAAGTTTGATTACTGCATTTTTTATAAGTGTAGGGCAGGTATTTACGGTTGTATTAAGAGCAAAACGGAAAGTTACACAAATTGCCTTTGTTAGGATTACAGAATTATTGATAACAGTAGGATTTGCAATATATTTTGTTGTGGTATTAAAGCTAGGTATTGAAGGAATAATTAAAGCAGGTTTGATAGGTGGAATATCAGGTTTTTTATTTCAGTATATTTTGTGTTTTAACTTAATTAAGTTTAGATTAGATTTTACTGAACTTAATGAGCTGCTAAAATATGGACTTCCATTTTTACCCCATAGATTATTGGCTCATGGCTCTAACTTTTTAAGTTTATATTTTATAAAAGAATTTATTGGCTTATCAGAAACAGGTTTATATAATATAGCACTTAGATTTACTTTACCACTAGCTTTTATTATTGGTTCAGTACAATCGGCTTGGGTACCTATTAAATTTCAAACGCATAGAGAAGAAGGTAATAATAGTGCTCAAATATTTAAGCAATTAATTTCTTTTTATTTTATTATCATCACATTATTATTTGCAGGTGTAATTATTTTAGGACCAGAATTATTAAGACTAATGACCGCTATTGAATATCATAGTGCAGTTTATTTATTACCATTTGTACTATTAGTTCCTTTTAGTAAAGGTCTATATTTTATGCTAGGAACTGGTTTTGAGTTTACCAACAACACGAAGCCAATGCCTCTAATAAGTGGTTCGGGTATTATAGCTCTTATTGTGATAACATATTTTTTACATAAACCATTCGGTGTATACGGTATTATTATCGGTTTGATTGCCTCATGGTTAACTATGGCAATAGTGATGAGATATTTTGCAACAAAACGGTTTTATGTGCCGATTAATTTTAAATTAATTGCACAATTATTTTTTATAGCAATTGTTTTAGGAATTATTGTTTTTTCAATACAAGAACTCTCTCTTGGAGTTAGAATTACTATAGAAATAATATTAGCCTTACTTTCTATGGGATATTTTATTGGTCTATTGGCATTCAATAAAGATTTACAAACATTAGAAATAAACAAATATCCTATGTTTAATAAATTAAATAGCTTTCTAATCCCCATGATTAAGCGTATTAAAAAATAGTTTAAAATCAATTTTGAAAAATGAAGTTAAATCTTTTTGAATATTTATATTTTCGATATAAATATAGTATTATTCCTAAATTTCAAGTAAATAGATTTTTTAATATTAATAAAATTTATACTTATATGGTCTACAAGAATTGTGGTAGTGTAGGTAAAGAGTTATGGGTTAAAGGAGAGATAAATGGGTTAAATAAAAATTTATTCTTAAAAGACAATGTCAATCTTAACCCAGGAGCAAGATTTTTAGGAAAGGGTAAAGTAGAAATAGGTAGTTATTTCCATACTGGGCATAATCTGACTATAATAAGTACTAATCATAGGTATGGAGATGAAGCCGAGGCAATTCCGTATGATAAAACAAGAATTCATAAACCTGTTATTATTAAGGATTTTGTATGGTTGGGTGATAGTGTAATTATTATACCTGGTATAACCATAGGCAAAGGTGCAATTGTTGCAGCAGGCGCTATAGTTACTAAGGATGTTCCTGATTATGCTATTGTTGGTGGGAATCCTGCAAAAGTTATTAAGTATAGAAATATTAAGGCTTTTGAAAAATTAGAAAGGCAAGGTAAATATTTATAAATATTAATATTTTGTTTTCAATCAGCAGTATATATGCGTGAAGAAATAATCAGTTGGGTTAGGATATGTGTAAATTTACTTATTAAGGATTTTCAAGAAAAAGATGATGTTTTAATATTGATTAAATCTTTTATAACTCAATATGAATTGAATGCAATACGTATGCTAGAGAGTGGTAAGACCATGAAGTATAAAAATCGAGTTGAGTATACTAAACAAAAGATAAAAAACACATTATTAAAATCTGAAAAACAGAAAATTGAGCTTTCAAATTCATCTAAGCAACTTGACATACTATTTTGGCCATTCCAAAAAATGCATTTAGATGCTCAAGTAGAAATATATACTGATCTTATTATGGATAGGCAATTAAATGTAGGGATATTTTCGCATAATCAACCTATTGTAAACATTCTCAAAAAAAAACAATTTAAAGGGGCAATTTACACTATTTCTACATATTCTTCATGGGTAGATTATAAAGCATTACCTTTTTATAAAGATTTAATTGCTAGTGTTAAAAAACTTCCAATTCTAGAAATAAATAGTAAAATAGTTTTTTTTAAAGATGTTCTTTTATTATCATGGAATTCTTGGTACTGGCTTTATGATTATACTCTAAAAATGTTTGATAAAATCATTGAGCAGTATTCTCCAAAGGCTTTATTTGTAGGTAATAATATTACTTTGGCAGGGAATATAATTAGTCATAAAGCAGAAAGAAGAGGTATAAAAACTTTTTGTATAATGCACGGAAGAATGAATGATTATTTAGAGTTTTGTAAGTTTGATTTTTTTTATTTGTTTGGAGTTAATGATAAAAAAAACTTAATAAAAAAAGGAATTCTATCTTCAAAATTGGTTGTATCAGGGTCGCCAAAAATTGATGAGTTTTTAAAAGAAAAAAGACACAAACAAAATAAGAAAGTTAGCTCTATCTTGATAGCATTGTCTGGTTCAGGACATTCAATTACAAAACAACACCATATTCAAATTTTAAAAACGTTATATGATGCGGCAATTAAATTGACTGATGTGGAATTTAATTTTAAATTACATAAAAAGGATAAATTAGATTATTATAAAGAGTTGAGAGATCTTCCAAATGTATTTATAAGTGAATATGACAACCCTTCTGTATCGTCAAATATTTATGACTGGATTTCACAAACAGATATACTCATTACCGGAGCCTCAACAACAGCATTAGATGCGATGATAATGAATTGTCCTGTGATAACAATAGACTTACAAGATCAATTAAAAAGCGTTGATTTTATAAAAGAAAAAGTTTCAATGCATGTTACATGCTTTGATGAGTTAATGCTTAGTATCAATAAAATTTCACTTAGAGGAGATAGATATAAAAATCATTTAAATATTGCTAAAGAATATATTCAAAATTCGTTTACACAACCTGAACAAGGAAGTGTTGATTTGATAAAAAAACATTTAATATCAATAATAAATGAGATTTAATTCTGTTTTTTCTAGATTTTTATGGATTGTTTATAACCAAGTTCGTTATGGTTATGGGGAAAAATTAAGAAAAAGAATTAAAATATTATTTTGGAAACAATTTTTAAAATCTGTTGGAAAAAAAGTTGTTATTCATCCGAGTGTTTTAATAAGAGGAGCTGAAAATATAGTTATAGGAAATAATGTCAATATAAATCATGGTAGTGAATTGTATGGGGCAGGAGGTTTAAAAATTGGCGATGGTAGTATGATTGCATATAATGTTATGATATTTACAGATTCTCGTAAGTTTAAGAGTAATCAATTATTAAAATCCTTAAAAGGAAGAATAAACAATCCAGTTAGAATAGGAAGTGATGTATGGATTGGAGCTGGAGCTATCATTATGCCAGGAGTAAATATAGCTGACCATTCCATTGTTGCCGCTGGTGCTGTTGTATCTAAAAATGTAGTTAATTGGGATATTGTTGGAGGAAATCCTGCAAAAAAAATAAGTAGTCGTTTAAAAAATAAAGGTTGATAATAGAATGATTAAAGTAAAGTTGCTTGCAAAAATTAATGTTTTATATATTCATAATAGACCATCTGGAGGTGCAGGAGAGAGTTTATACCAAATGATTTATAAAAACAACTTTTGGAATACAAAAGCTATACTTTTTTTGGCTAATGGTTTTTTAAAGGAAAAATTTGAAGCATTAAAACCAAAAATTATAGTAAATTATTTTAATGGAAGATCTTGGTTAGGAGCTATAAAAAATAAAAACTGGTTGTTTTGGCCTACAAAAATTTATCACCTTCCTGCAACTATTTTTTTTTATAAAAGAATTAGAACTTTAGTGAGAGAACAAAGTGTTGACATTATACACACTAATACAATTAATATTATTGAAGGTGGTATAGTAGCAAAAAATATGAATGTACCTCATTTTGTTCAAATAAGAGAATTATTAGATTTGGAGTATTATAATTATCCTATCTCTAAAGATTGGATATTGAAAATATTGGTAAAATATGCTGATGTTTTAATAGCTAACTCAGAAAGAACAAAAAGGGGGCTGTTAAAATTCAAAATTAAAGAAAGTAAAATTAGAGTTATATATAATGCAATTGATACTGCTAAAAAACAACTTAATATTAGACAGTATTTAGAGCTACCTAGTAATACAAGAATTGTAGCTATTGTTGGCTGGATAACTCCGAACAAAATGATTGAAGACTTTCTTGAAATTGCCAAACATTTTCAAGATAAGGAAAACACAAAATTTGTTATAGTTGGTGATTATGGTTTTAATCAAGAATATAATAATGAAATAAAAAACACTTTGCAAAAATTATCAAATGTTATTCTTACAGGTATAATTCCTAATGCAACAGAATATATGTCTTCGTTTGATGTTCTACTATGTACTTGCTATACTGAGTCTTTTGGAAGAACAGTGGCAGAAGCATTGATTGAAGGGACACCGGCTATTGGAGTGAAAAGTTGCGCTGTATCAGAAATAATACAACACGAAAAATCTGGTTTTGTTGTTGAAAAATCTGATATAGCTGAATTTGTAAAATATACTAGATTGTTATTAGATGATGATAAATTAAATTATTCTATGGGTTTATTTGGTAAACAAGACGTTAAAAAAAGATTTGGAGTGGAAATCATTAGAAAACAGTTTTTAGAATTATATAAAGAGTTTAAAAAATAAAATTAAATATGAGTAAAAATATTATTATTGGTGCTGGTCCAGCTGGTATTGGTGTTGGTTTGAGTTTAGGGAAGGATTGTAAAATTTTAGAAAGAGCAGATACCGTAGGTGGATTTTCTAGAAGTATTGAAATCAAAGGAGCAGTATTTGATTTTGGTGGACATTCCTTTCATACTCCGCATCCAGAAGTTAGAGATTTAGTTTACAATTCATTAGATATGTATCGACAAACACGCAATGCTAAGTGTTTTTCGCATGGGCAAGTAATACCATACCCTTTTCAAAAAAATTATAGATTGTTAGAAGATGAAAATGTTGTAAGAGAATGCCTTCAAGGATTGGAGGACCTTCCTTCTAATTTGAATAAAAAAGATTTTGACAATTTTGAAGAATTTATATTAAAAAGTTTTGGTCAGGGTATCTCAAAGCACTTTATGATTCCATATAATAAAAAGTTATGGGGTAGAGACTTAAAACGTATGGCTGCCGATTGGACTAGCGAACGCGTTGCGG
>CAZHYX010000090.1:0-10194 GCA_964536675.1 uncultured Flavobacteriaceae bacterium | reverse complement strand
CTTAAAAGAGCAAATGAAGCATCATTGATTTGATTTAATTCTTTTCCTTGAAGCCCAGAGAAATTCTGGGCGTTAGATAAAATTGAAAGAAACATAAAGAATAAAACACAACTAACTTTTAACAAATTTATTTTTAAATTTTCCATGGTAATTTTAGTTTAATTATATTTTCTTTTTATTTTAAAGTCTTGCTTCCAAAATTAAAAGGTGTTACTATTAGCGTTATAATTTGTTTAAAATTTATGATGTAAAAGTAGTATTAGGCATAGTTTTCTGCTAACAGTATTATCTCAAATGATAACAATATCATCTCATAAAGGTTTTGTGTTATTAAGAGGTAGTCTAAAAAATAATACTTTGTGTTAGTTTGAGTCTTTCATATTCACTCAAAGTGACATCTTGTTTTAATTTAGTCTTTTTAGACAGTCTCTTTTATTGTAGAAATTTAACTTTTGTAAGAAGAGATGATGAAGAGTTGGCTTATACAATTTAATTATAAAATAAACCTAATAAATTGGTATTACTTAAGAATTTGAATTCTTTTTACTAAATACAGAAGGAGATACTCCATGAAATTCTTTAAAGCATTTAGCAAAATATGATAAGTTATTAAAGCCTACATCATAGGCAACTTCTGTCACATAGACTCCTTTTTGCTTTAAAATCTGTGCTGCTCGTTTTAATCGGAAATTACGAAGTAATTCACCGGGAGACTGATCAGTTAAGGCTTTTACTTTTCGATGTAATTGGGCATTACTCATAGCCAATTCTTCTCTCATCTGTGGTATAGCATAATCTGAATTAGCATATTGCTCTTCTAATAAGTCGATTATTTTTTGTAAAAACTGCTCGTCTAAAGAAGTTACTGTAACTTCTTTTGGATTAATAATATCTTTTTTAGAAAACAATTCTCTCAATTTCTGACGTTGTTCAATCAGGTTTTTTATTCGAACATGGAGCTCTTTAGAATTAAAAGGTTTCGTTAAATAATCATCTGCACCTGTTTCTAATCCTTCAATTTTATTTTCTATTCCCGCTTTTGCCGTAAGCATAATTATGGGTATATGACTTGTATTGATCTCTTTTTTTAATTGTTTGCAAAGAGAGATTCCATCCATTTTCGGCATCATTAAATCAGTAATAATAAGGTCAGGCATTGTTTTTAATGCTTTTTCAAGTCCGTCTTGCCCATTATATGCTTCAATAACTTGATACTCCACTTCTAATCTTTGTTTGATAAAATCACGCATATCTTTATTATCTTCAACTATCAAAACGGAATGTAAATTTTTGTTTTGAGGTTTTATCGCTATTGAAGCTTCTTTTTTATCAATTTTTATAGTAAACTCTTCTTTATCTTCTTTTTGAGCTGTTTTTATTTCTTCTAAAGGAATCATTATTTCAAAAACACTTCCTTCCTTATAGTCACTTTCAACATGAATAGTTCCCTTCATTAATTCAACCAGTTCTTTTGTTAATGATAAGCCGATACCCGTACCTTCTTTTTCTTTAGTAAAACTATCATCAACCTGAAAAAATCGGTCAAAAATAAACGGTAATCTCTCTGGTGGAATACCATAACCGGAATCGGCTACTTCAATTTTTAATTGTTCTTTAGAAAATTTTACTGAAATACTAACAATTCCATCATCGTCTGTAAACTTAAAAGCATTACTTAATAAATTATAAATTATTTTCTCAAGCTTGTCCCTATCAAATGAAGCCCATAGTATTTTATTTGGGGGTATTTTAATCTGATAATCCATGTTTCTTTGAGCAGCATGCGAACTAAAGGAAGATGCCGCAGCTCTAAGGCATTTATATACATTACCTTCGGAAGGTTCTAACTCTAAATTTCCTGATTCTAGTTTTGAAAGATCGAGTAATTGATTCACCAATTTTAATAACCGATTGGCATTACGACGTATCATTTTCACATTAGATATGCTTAATTTCTTTTCAGGATGTTGTTCTAATTGTTCAATGGGGCCTTTAATTAAGGTGAGTGGTGTACGAAATTCATGAGAGATGTTTGCAAACAAACGCGTTTTCATCTTATCAACCACTTTTAATTGTTCAGTTTGGTCTTCTAATTGACGATTTTTTTGAACTATTTCAGATGTACGTTCTTTAATAATTGTTTCTAAGGCAATATTTTTATTACGTAATTGATTTGACCTCCATTGCGTTATCAATAATATTACCCCAATAGCTCCTAAACCATACATAAGATACATCCACCAAGTTCGATACCACGGTGGTAAGATGGTAAAAGAGTAACTATCTTCTTGCCCTATATAATTGAAAATATTTTTTGAACGAACTTTAAAACTATAATCTCCTTCCGGTATGTTGGTATAGTCTTTTTTAGTTTCTGATGTCCATGACGACCAGTCTTTATCAAAGCCTTCAAGTTTATATTGGAATTGATTTTTAGATTCATCATAAAAACTTGTGCTTGCAAACTGAAATCGTAACTGGTTGTTTTTAAACAAAAACTCAGGCATTATAGTCGATCCATAGCCACCAAAAAGTAAAGAATCATTTTTCCATAACACACTAGATATAATGGTTTTTGAATTTACCGTGTTTTTATTGTATTTTTTCTTTAAATCGTGTCGTACTATCCCTGGTTTTCCTCTGTACCAAACAATACTATCATTAAGTTCCGGAAACGGTCTGTAAGCTCTTTTATCTATAATCCTTTTTTCATTAAACTTTTTCACTACGTAACTGCCATTATCACGCTTACTAACAACAAGCTGATCTAACCTATCATCATTATCATCATATTCAATTAACCATATATTTTCTTTCTTATCTACAAAATTTATCTTCACATTTCTATTTTCAATTCCTATTTTTTCATACAAAACTTTATCACTATTAAAATATTGAGATTCAGAATCAAAAAGGTAAATATCATCTTCAGACTTAAAATAAACCTCATTATCAATTATATATATATAGCCACGAGAATCTGGAACGCCATCTTTAGAACTAAACACTTTCAAAGTTGGTTTATTCATATTTTTAGCATCAGATATATCATTAAATGATATTCTACCTATTTCATTTTTATCAGTAGTTAACCATAAAGAGCCTTTTTTATCTTCTAGTAGTTTAACCGAACGAAAATTTATTCCTTCAATTTTATTTTCTTCAATCCACTGTCCATTATTATTATAAATGGATGTTAGACCTGGGTATAGACCAATAAAAATTCGATTAGTATCTAATTTTGAAGCATATAAAGTTTGTGTTCGTCCTATAAAAATCTTCTTTACTTTTTCATTTTCATTTATTTCAAATACTCCCGCACCAGTCCCTATAAGTAATTTATCTCTAAAAATTACCATATCATTTACTGCTCCAAAATTTGTTTTGACACGGGTAAGCACAGTTTTTTTATTTGAACTTTCTGTATCAACAAAATATAACCCTTCAGAGCTTGCAACAAAAAGTTTATTTTTGTACCTCTGGAAACCTACTACAATATCCGGAGAATTGTTATTGCTATTATAAAATGTAAAAGGAGAAGGATATTCTATCTTTGCAATTCCTGAAAATAAGGTAGCCCAAAGTATTCCCGATTGGTCTTCGAACAAATATGTTACTTGTTTGGAATTCAGCAACCCCTTTTGAGAAAGCACAATTTGTTTGTGCCCTTCTCTATCTATAAATAAAATTCCATTGTGGAGAGTTCCTATAGCAATTGTTCCATCATTTAAATGAGTAATATTATATATAATGTTTTCGGAAAAAAAATCAGGTGTGTCTATAAAAAATGGTTTAAACTTTTTACCATCATATAAAAACAAACGGTTCATACTTGAAACTAATAGTTGATTATGGTCAAAAGGTGTAAGGGTGGTCAGATACATGTTTTTGAAAAAATCTCCATCATTAACCAATTTAAATTGATCATCTTTCAATTTCATCAACCCTTTTCCTTTAATTTTTACGTAAACTATTCCTCTTTCATAAAAAGTCCATGATCTTGATTTTAATTCCCAAACTTTAAATTTATTTCGTCTCCATTTGTATATAGATGTTTCAGAACCAAAAATCACCCCGTCATCTGTTACATGAATCTTACGTATATTATCTAAATCATGGTATTCTTGTGGTAATTCAGACAACAAAGAAACATAGTTTAATCTACCTATAGAATTAGATTCCAAATAACCCATTTCATTAGCTCCCCCAACATAAATTTTACCTTTTTTATCTATAGCAAGAGAAAGAACGCTTCCAGAATTAGGTAACTCTATTAAATTCCAACTTACTCCATCATAAGTTAGCACACCGTCTCCATTAGCAAAATATAAGACACCTAAACTATCTTGAACAATCCCCCAATTATCAGTAGCAGCACCATAATCATTAGGAGTATAATTCTGTACAAAGGGCAACCCTGTTTCTTGAATTTGATTTGAAAGTATTTGTGTATTTGAGTCTTGTGCATAAACTTGAAAATAGCTTATGTAGAAACAAAAGAACAGTAAGAAATAACGATATATCATATTTTTGTATCCATATAACAGACTACGAGTGACTCTAAATATACAATGAAATATTAAAATATTAAAATTGATCCGATTGGAATCTTTACTTAATTGGAAACAAAATTAGTTTACCGAATATTTATCTACTAACATTATAGTCTCAAACACTAACAATATTATCTCAATTACAAAGGTAACTTCTTCTTTAACTCCTCAATAATATTAAATACTGCCGGGCAAACTTCAGTATTTTTCAATGTCAACTGTGTTAACTGAATAAACTTTTTCCTATTGGTATGTGGGTACTCGCTACAAGCTTTAGGTCTCACATCATAAATAAAACAGGTATTATCTGTTTCGTCTAAAAAGGTACAAGGCGCTTGTTGTAACACCATAAAGTCATCGTCATCACGTTGTAAATAGGTAGTAATAAATTGCTGCTCTTTTACTCTCAAATGTTTAGAAATACGAGAAATATCTTTATCTGTAAAGATCGGGCTGGTTGTTTTACAACAATTAGCACATGTTAAACAGTCCGTTTTAGTAAACTCATCATCATGCAATTCTTGCATTAAAAGATCTAATCGTTTTGGATTTCTCTTTTTAAGCTTTGCAAAGTATTTCTGATTAACTACCTTTTCCTCTTTAGATAATTCTGATAAATTTTCAAGTTCTGCTCTCATTTAAATAACCAATATTAAAACACCATTAAACCTTAACTAATTCAAAATAGAAATTGACTTAAGAGTTGAGATGTTAAATTAAGATCCCGCTAATCCTGATTGCTATCGGGAGCGAGATTAGCTCAACTAATTATTTTGAACACTCCGTTTATGGCGAATTTTCAAAATAAAATTTCGCTAGTCAAACCAAAATGTTAATGCTTTTATTTTTGCCAAATCAGGTATTTGAGCTAAACTGATTTTTTGCGTACCAAAATCATTGACTCCTAGTTCTTTTTTAGTTATAGTTATAGTAGCATTTAATTCATCTACAAACAAAATTGCATTGTTAAATGTAGATTCTACTTTATTAATGGTATAATTACCCGAAATATCTTTAAATGTAGAAGACAAACCCAATCCACTAAGAGTTTTATATTTTTTATCAAAAACCTGAATACTTTCAATAGTAGAAGTTGAATCATGTTGTTCTTTAGGAATGATGGTAAATATATGCCCACCTTCTTTTGTATACACCAAATACTCATCATAAGATGAGTCAGCAAAATCACCTTCACCTAAATGTGAAACCAAAGAGTCTTTTTCAAAAATTGACTTCAACTCATACACTTCAGTAATCGAAGTTATTTTACCCACATGTTCTTTAGCCAAAAGATAATTATTTTCCTTTTTACAGTTTACAATTATAACTAGTAACAACCCTAATAGAATAATCTTTTTCATATCAATATAAATTTTTATTTCATTACTTTCTTTAAAATACCAAAAACACTACGGATAAAAGTTGCACTTGTAACTACTTTCAGTATCGGATTCATTCTTGTACTTCTTCTCCCTGAACTTCTTTTTGTTGTTTTTGCAACTTCTTTTTTCTTCTTTTCTTCTGCTTCAATTTTATGAACTCGGTCTATTTTTCCATTTAAAATTTCATAAGCACTTTCTCTATCTATCTCTTCATTGTACTTTTTTGCCAATTTAGAATTTGATATCAAATCAGTTAACTCATCTTTCGATAAAATATCCATTCTACTCATTGGTGCTCTCAACATTGTTCTTGCAAGTGGTGTAGGAATTCCTTTTTCATTCAAACAAGATACTAAGGCTTCACCAATTCCTAATTGAGTTAATACTTCAGCGGTATTGTAGTATTCAGAATCAGGATAATTTTCAGCCGTTAACTTAATTGCCTTTCTATCATTAGCAGTAAACGCTCGTAATGCATGTTGTATTTTCAATCCTAATTGCGACAACACTGCCGAAGGTACATCTTTTGGGTTTTGTGTTACAAAATAGATACCAATACCTTTAGAACGTATCAGTTTAACAATACTTTCAATCTGATTGAGCAGTGCTTTAGAGGCTTCATTAAAAATTAAATGTGCTTCATCAATAAATAATATGAGTTCTGGTCTTCCTGAATCACCTTGCTCAGGGAAAGTTGCATAGATTTCAGCCAATAATTGCAGCATAAATGTTGAAAATAACTTCGGCTTATCTTGAATATCAGTTAAACGTAATACTGATATCAAGCCTCTACCATTTTCATCAATCCTCGTTAGGTCTTCCACCTCAAAAGAACGTTCACCAAAAAACAAATCACCTCCTTGCTGCTCAATTTCTACTATTTTACGAAGAATTGACCCTGTTGAAGATGTAGATATTCTTCCATATTCTGCTTCTAACTCTTTTTTGCCTTCTTGTGTTGCGTACTGTAATACTTTCTTAAAATCCTTTAAATCTAATAAGGGTAATTTATTATCGTCGCAATACTTAAATAAAACGGAAACAATACTACTTTGAGTTTCAGATAGGTCTAAAATTCTTGATAATAATACTGGACCAAATTCAGAAACAGTTGCTCTTAAACGTGTACCATCTTGTTCCGATATCGTTAAAATCTCTACAGGATAACCTTTAGCATCAAATGGAAGTCCAATTTTTTCATGACGTTCATCAATTTTAGGATGTCCGGGGCTTGCTTTTGCTAAGCCACTTAAATCACCTTTAACATCCATCAATAATACAGGAATTCCTTTATCAGAAAGGTTTTCAGCCAATACCTGTAAAGTTTTAGTCTTACCAGTACCTGTTGCTCCAGCAATTAAACCGTGTCTATTCAAAGTCTTTAACGGTATATTTACAAATGCTGCCGTTACGGTTTCTTCACCTAACATGGCAGCACCTAAAGTTATATAATCTCCTTTTGCTTTGTATCCCTCATTTATAGTTTCAAAAAAAGCTTCTTTCTTACTCATTAATAATTATTGTTTTGATTCAGTTTATAAATGTAAGGTAAAAAATTAAATCAGAACCTGAATAATTATAGCATTATTAACAGTTTAAATTTATCTTTGCCGAATGATTGATGCTAGAACTCAGAATTTGATAAATAAAGGAGAGATGCTTCCCTTAATGGAAGAATTCTATACCATTCAAGGAGAAGGTTTTCATACCGGAACTGCTGCCTATTTTATAAGAATTGGCGGATGTGATGTGGGATGTCATTGGTGTGATGTTAAAGAAAGTTGGGATGCAGAATTGCATCCTGCAACAGCGTCAGATACTATTATAGAAAATGCATGTAAGTATGGAAATACTGTTGTGATTACCGGAGGCGAACCACTAATGTGGAATATGCATTATCTAACTCATCATCTGCAAAACCATAATATTAAAACGCATATTGAAACATCTGGTGCTTATCCCTTATCAGGTTCTTGGAATTGGATTTGCCTATCACCTAAAAAAAATAAATTACCCCTAGACAAAATTTACGCTATAGCGGATGAGTTAAAGATAATTATCTATAATAAAAATGATTTTAAATTTGCCGAAGAACAAGCAGTAAAAATAAATAAAAATTGTGTGCTGTTCTTACAACCTGAGTGGAGCAATCAAGAAAAAATGACACCATTGATAGTTGGTTATGTTATGCAAAACCCTAAATGGAAAATATCATTACAAACGCATAAATACCTGAATATTCCTTAACTCATATTTATACGCTGCATAGCAATACTATAAACCCTTTCAAACTGTTCTTTTAAGCCCATATCACTATTATCAAACCCTATAGCATCATTTGCTTTTCTTAACGGAGAGTCTTTTCTAGTAGAATCTATTAAATCTCTTTGTTGTACGTTCTCTAACACTTCTTGGTAGGTAATTTTATGCCCTTTATCTAACAGTTCTTTATAACGTCTGGTTGCTCTTTTTTTAGGTGAAGCTGTTGTAAATAATTTTAATTCTGCTTGAGGAAAAACAACAGTACCAATATCTCTTCCATCCATTACCAAGCCTTTATCAATTCCCATTTTTTGTTGTTGCTCTACTAATTTTTTGCGAACTTCAGAAATTGTAGAAACTTTACTAACCAATTGAGAAACTTCCATAGTTCTAATTCCGTTTTCAACATTCTTATTATTCAGGTACATCTCTGAAAATTTCAACTTATCATTATATCTAAATTTTAAATTAATTTGAGGTAAACTTTCAATAAGACCATCCTCAAATAAAAAATCTTTTGCCACATAACCTTTTTCCATAGCATATAAGGTTACTGCTCTGTACATAGCACCGGTATCAACATATAAATAGCCTAATTTTTTTGCTAATTCTTTAGCAATTGTGCTCTTACCTGTTGATGAAAACCCATCAATAGCAACGATTATTTTTTTATTCTGTTTCAATATATTATCAATTATATTTCTTTTTAGATAAATCTATATTTAAAGTAAAGGTATTCGTATTTGATGCAGGGTGAAACTTTGTAAACGCATAATTTAATTTCAATTTACCCATTTTTAAACCAAATCCTGCAGTAAATCCTGCAAAAGTTCTACTTTCAGTAAGTCTTAATTCTCTAGCTCTTCTAAAATTATAGCCAAATCTTAGATTAAAACCCTTATCGGGGAAAAACTCTGCGCCAACAACTATATGTCTAAATGCATTCCCAATAAATGAAATATCATTATTAGATGTATCTCCACCAATTGTGGTTTGACTGTCAGAAGGGTTCTTTACCGAAACATTCCATCGCTGTAAATTATTAATAGTTATATGCCATTGTAATGGTACATTCTCTAATTTATAAGATGCACCAACAGCTATTTCCAAAGGTAGTGATTCTTTTACTTCTTCAAAGGTGTTAATTTGATATCCAACATTTCTTATTACGGCGGTAAAAGAATACGGTTTCAAATCATTAAAGTAAGTCAACCCAAAATCTAGTGCAATACCACTTGACGTGAAATTTTCAATACTTGCACTGATTAATTTAAGGTTCGTCCCAACATAAAAATCACTTCTAGAAATTTGATAAGCATACCCAACTGAAAATGCCAAATCTCTAGCTTTAAAAGTACCAGTTTCTTGTCCTGTTTCATCAGCTGCAATAAACTTACCATAATCTACATAGGTAATTCCGGCATGTAAAGTACCAAATCTTCTATTTATTAAATGTGCAAATGATAAAGATCCATAGCTAATATCGGCTAAAAAATCAACATAGCTAACTGATGCTTGGTTATCAATTTCTTTATTTATTGTTGATGGATTCCATAATGGTTGATTAATGTCATCATATAAAGTTAGCACTTCTCCTCCTAAAGCTGCTTGTCGTGCAGATGTTGTGACGTTTAAGAAATTAAATATTCGTTCACCACCAACTTGCGAAAAAGTTGATAATGAAAACAGAAAAACAGTTATATATATTATAATTCTCATATAAGGCACAAAGAAAATAGAAATATAAACTATAACGTAATTATTTAAGGATATTTTATATTTTTTTACTTTAAAAATCAGCATTATCTATCTACACAGCAAAAAAGGCAACTGATAAATAGTATTTAACGCAAAAGAGATTATCTGTCTCTAAAAAATACACATAATCTCTTTTACGCTAACACCATAACGGTAGAT
This sequence comes from uncultured Flavobacteriaceae bacterium, assembly GCA_964536675.1. GTDB lineage: Bacteria > Bacteroidota > Bacteroidia > Flavobacteriales > Flavobacteriaceae > Aureibaculum. The sequence continues at coordinate 80 of CAZHYX010000090.1, read as the reverse complement.
AGTTTAAAAACAAAAAAAGCCTTAACTCTAAAAGAATCAAGACTTTTTTAAAAGAAAGGCAACGACTTACTCTCCCACCT
>CAZHYX010000089.1:0-10342 GCA_964536675.1 uncultured Flavobacteriaceae bacterium | reverse complement strand
ATAACTGGATAAAAAGAGAAAAGTACAAGTCTCTTAATGATGTTGAGGAGCGTAAATCAGGGAAGGTTTTATTACGTTTAATAGCAGTAACGTTTGGGATATTTTTTATTATCATGTTTTTACCTTGGACGCAGAATATTCAATCTAAGGGGACAGTTACAACCCTTAAACCTGAACAACGACCACAAACCATTCAATCTATAATTTCAGGTAGAATTGAAAAATGGTATGTACAAGAAGGTGATTATGTAAAAAAAGGAGATACCGTACTTTTTATTTCAGAAATAAAAAGCGAATACCTTGACCCTAATTTATTAGCCAGAACCAAAGATCAGTTGAAGGCTAAAGAAAGTTCGGCTATGTCATATAAGGAAAAAGCGAGAGCACTTGATAATCAAATCAATGCTTTATACAAAACTAGTAAACTTAAATGGGAACAAACCGAAAACAAGTTAGAACAGACTAAACTGATGGTAATTAGTGACAGTATTGCTTATGAAGCTTCAATTATTAATTATAATATTGCGAAAACGCAACATAGTAGAATGGAGCAATTACATAAAGAAGGGTTAAAGTCACTTACTGATCTAGAAAAACGAAATCTAACTTTACAAAAAGCACAATCTGAAATGATTTCAAAGAGAAATAAATTACTTACAAATAAAAATAAAGTAATTAATGCCGAAGTAGAAACAACCTCAATATTGACTCAATATAAAGGAAAAGTTTATAAAGCGGAATCTGATAAATTTACTGCCTTATCAAATATGTATAATGCAGAGGCTAACATTACCAAATTGCAAAACCAATTTACAAATTACTCCTTACGTAGAGGTATGTATTATATAACAGCACCACAAAACGGATTCATCACAAAGGCTATACAATCTGGTATTGGAGAAACCATAAAATCTGGAGCCGAAATAGTTAGTATTATGCCTGAAATATACGATTTAGCCATAGAGATGTATATAAAGCCCATTGATCTACCATTGTTAGAAGCAGGACAGAACGTTCGTATTCAATTTGATGGCTGGCCAGCAATTGTATTTTCTGGATGGCCAAATACAAGTCAGGGTACATATGGAGGAATGGTTTACGCAATTGATAATTTTATTAGTAATAATGGAATGTATCGAATTATGGTGTCTCAAGATCCTAAAGATAATGAATGGCCCGAAGCACTTCGAGTAGGTGCAGGAACAAGAAATATGGTTTTACTTAAAGATGTCTCTATTTGGTATGAACTTTGGCGAAAAGTCAATGGTTTTCCACCAGATTATTACAAAAAAGTTGATACATCTAATAAAAAAGAACTGTAATGATATAATGAAAATAATTATTACAATAATAATACTTGTATCGTTCAATTTTTATGCTGTTGCTCAAATTGATAGTTTACTTATTTTAAACTATCAAGATTATATTAAAATAGTATTGAATGAACATCCTATAGCAAAACAGGCAGATATTAAAATTAATGAAGGTGAAGCTAACTTACTTTACGCTAGAGGTGCTTTTGATCCTAAAATTTATACTGATATAAATCAAAAGTATTTCAAAGGAGATCAATACTATAGTCAGATTGATGGAGGATTGAAAATACCAACCTGGTTTGGAATTGAATTGAAAGGTGGATATGAACAGAATCAAGGCTTAAACCTTAACCCTGCAGAAATAACTCCGAGTGATGGTTTACTCTATGCAGGTATTTCATTACCTGTAGGTCAGGGTTTGTTTATAGACAAACGAAGAGCTGAGCTTAAAAAAGCACACTTATTTCAACAGGTCACTGAAATGGAAAGGCGAATTATTCTTAATGAATTAGTATATTTAGCTGGAACTACGTATTGGAAGTGGTTTAAAACATATAATACACTAATGGTATATAATGATGCTTATAGATTGGCTAAAGAAAGGTCTGAGGCAGTAAAAACAGCCTCAAATCTTGGAGATCGACCTGCAATTGACATTTTAGAAGCAAAAATACAAGTGCAAAATAGATTATTAACCTTACAACAATCAAAACTTGAATTTAAAAATACCTCAGCTCTATTATCAATTTATTTATGGAAAGGAGGCGTGATTCCTTTAGAATTAGCAGAAGATACAGTACCTATATCAATGAGTAATGTTTCTGTTTCAAGTGCTAATAAAACTTACCTTATACAACTAGACTCACTCATTAATAATCATCCTGAATTAAATCAATCTCGATATAAAATTAATCAATTGCAAATAGATAAACGCTTAAAAGTAAATCAACTATTGCCGGTCTTGAATTTAAAATACAATCCCATTACTACATATTTAGGTAACACATCATTAATTAATCATACTATTAATAATTATACTTGGGGTATGGAGTTTCAAATGCCTATTTTTTTAAGAAAAGAAAGAGGGGCTTTAAAGTTGGCAAAATTAAAAATACAAGCATCTAACTTCAAATTAATTAATAAACAAAAAGTATTAAGGTATAAAGTCATTGCTGCTTTTAATCAGTGGGAAACTACAACAGAATTAATAGATTTATATTCTCAAACCGTTGAGGATTCTGGTAATTTATTGAATGGAGAAAAGAAACTATTTAATTTCGGAGAAAGTTCATTATTCAAGTTAAATTTAAGAGAGGTAGAATATATCAAAACACAGTTAAAACTTATTGAATTACTAACTAAAAACAGAAAAGCAGAATTAACCACAAAATTCGCTCTAGGTAACTATTAAACTTTGATATTTTTAATGTCTCCATATTTTTAAAATGTGTTATGTTAAAATTATAATGATAAATAAAATAATTGATAATATGATTTTACTCCCTCCAGAATTAATTGAAATAAACAAAACTAAAATAAAAGAGATTGATGATAAGGTCAAAGCAATCTATAGAAATGTTACATTTAGCCGAAAAATATCTTCAAAAAATTTATTAGATACTTTTGTAAATAGTACCAATAATTTAACTGACCTTTTGAGTATAAAAAATGCACAAATGGAGGCTCAAAATGAAATAGAATTAAAAACCTATCATAAAAATCTAAACAAAACTATTATTTATGTATTGAGTGAAATAAAAAACAACATTACCTTTACTAAAGAAATTCAATTATTTCAGCTTTTTAGATTATTATCTCCAGAATCATATAAAGTACATCCAAACAGGTATAGAGATAATTTAGTTTTAATAGGTAACCATATTTGTCCCGATTCTAGGGAAATACCACATTTGGTTTCGCAATTATTTTATAATATAGAAAATATTTCAAACCCAATTATAAGAGCCATTTATTTTCATCATGAATTAATTAGAATACATCCTTTTGCAGATGGTAATGGTAGAGTAACCAGAATAGCAAAAAATTGGATTTTAATGTATGATTTGTATCCTCCAATTTTTATTAAAGATTCTAATGAAAAAAAAGAGTATATTAATGCTTTAAGTAGTAGCTTTGAGAGTTTCAAAAATACTGAACCGGTTTGGAATAAAAATATATCACTCTTCTTTGAACAAGAGCTAAATCGTATCTTACGCAATGTTCAACTTATTTTAGATGAAATGAAAATTAATCTATAAAAAACAATTGAAAATGGATAAACTAATAAAATATTTTGAAAAATTTATAATATCTTCTTTGGTCATTTTAATGGCAATTGTTGTTTTAGCATCAACCGTAGAGCTTGTTTATGTTTTATATTTAGATTTTTTTATAAGACCTCATGATGTAAATATATTAATAAGTTTAGAAGAAGTGTTTGAAGTTTTTGGATTGTTTTTTAATGTTTTAATTGGCTTTGAATTATTTGAAACAGTAAAGCTCTATTTAAGAGAGAATATCTTTCATGCAGAATTAATCTTATTAGTTGGGCTTATTGCAGTTTCACGAAAAGTAATTCTATTAGATTATGAATCAATGGATGGACTTAGTATTTTAGGAATTGCTCTTTTAATAGGTACTATAACTGGTGGGTATTACCTGCTTAAAAAATCACATCGACAAGATAAAAATAACTGCTAAATGAAGGAAAAACGAACCACAAACATATTACTGCTTATAATTGCGCTACCAGTAGTTTTTTATATTTTAAAATTACTGTCATTTATTTTTATACCTCTTGTTTTTTCAATGTTTATTGCATTGATGTTTTGGCCTTTAATGAGATGGTTAAGAAAGAGAAAAGTACCAAAAGTAATTAGCCTTTTTATAGTAATATTAATTATAGGTATTTTCTTTAAACTAACAGGAGAATTAATTCAACTATCTAGTAAAGAAATTTTAGTTTCAGAAAATAATTTATTTCAAAAGGCCGAATTGAAATTAGAAGCCTTGATAATTCCTTTAGAAGATTTTTTTGGTATTGAAAGAGTAGAAGGAAAAAGTATCACATTCCATTATTTGCAAGAAATAGATTTGAGAAAAACCTTTGGTTCAACAATTGATTTAATAGGTAAAACAATAACAATGACTTTAATGACATTTTTCTTTGCAATTCTATTACTAGCTGAATCATTGAATTTTCAAAAGGTATTAAATAATACTATTATTCATCAAAAATTTTCATCAGTAAAAGTTTTTATGCGCATTGAAAAAGACATTATTACTTTTATAAAAGTAAAGATTATTATTAGTTTTTTTACAGGTTTAGGTTTTACACTTGCCTGTTATTTCTTTGATATAAGTTTTCCTATTTTTTGGGGCTTATTTGCATTTGTTATCAATTTTGTTCAAATGATAGGCTCAATAATTTCAGTTTTACTATTATCACTCTTTGCTTTTGTAGAGTTAGATACAACAGGAACTCTATTATTCTTTATACTTACTATAACACTTATTCAAGTAATAATGGGCGGAATTTTAGAACCTATTTTTATGGGTAAATCTTTTTCAATTAATGTAATAACCATTTTAATAATGCTAATGTTTTGGGGCTTTCTTTGGGGGGTGCCAGGTATGATTCTGGCTATACCACTTACTGTATTTATTAAAATAATATTAGAACATTTTCCTAAAACTAAAGTAATAGCAAATATAATGTCTGGTTCAGAATTAATTCATTTAAAGACTAACAATGGAAACCGTTAATAGTTTTTTAGCATATGAATTATTTCATTATAAAGAGCATTCATTAACCATTTTTGAATTAGTAAGTGTACTGACAATATTTATTATTACTAAAATAATTTTATGGTTAATTAGAAAAGCGTTATTCCATAAAACTAATCTTAATAAATTAGATAAAGGTAGTTCGTTTGCCCTATTTCATCGGAAACTCTTCTTTAGACTTTGAAATTCTATTTTATAGCGAAAAAGTATTTTATATTGAAAAGGTAAAAAGTGGTATACGAAAAATCATTAGTAAAAAATTTATTGAGAAGAACATTACAATACCTTTTCCTCAAATGGACTTGCATTTAAAATCTAAAATAGACTGAAATAACTATAGTATTTTAGTGAAAATTTAAACGATATTATTCTAATATAAATTATATATTTGCCACGGTAAAGACAAATCCAATTTGTTTTTAAATAGTTCTTTTTAATTTTAGTGTGCAATTAGGTAACAGCATAAAGTAAGGGGTGTTTTAAGGTATTGTAATATCCTGTTTTATAGTCTTTTAATAATTATACCTCCCAGACAAAGAGTTTGAATTATATTTTGTTGAAGATTTATTTTTATAAAAATTCATTTCATGTTCTTACAAAAAGTATTGCTTTTTTGTAATAAATAATATACAGAATAACTAAGTTCTAATGGTCGCGTAGCTCAGCTGGATAGAGCATCTGCCTTCTAAGCAGACGGTCACAGGTTCGAATCCTGTCGCGATCACCATTAAATCAACAAAAAGTTGAAATTGTAGTAATAAGAAAAAGAGAAAAATTAATTTTTCTCTTTTTTGTTTAAGGTATTTTCTTTGATTGATTTTCAGCACAGCGTGCTGCTAAGATTAGTAAAATTAATCCTATCCCAATTACTAGTAAACACAAGGCTAATAATTTTATTTAAAGGTTTTCGTAATTTTGGAAAAGGAATATTATTAGAGGTAAGGCTATATATTTACTGTATACTATTCGGGATATTCAATCCGCAAATGGTAAATATTATTCAGCTTCTTTTTAATAACTTTTTTTATAGTTTCAATTTCTTTAAAAGTTATATCAGCATTCATAAATTGGTCGTTTTCCATTTGACTTGAAACAATTTTTTCGATTAAATCATCTATTAATTGTGCACTTGGTTCTTTTAAACTTTTTGATGCAGCTTCAGCTGCATCACACATCATTAAAATTGCTGTTTCTTTTGAAAATGGGATAGGTCCTTTATATGAAAAATCTTTTTTATCAAGAAATTCAACATTTAATTCCTCTTGTTTTTTATAAAAATAGTACACTAATGATGTACCATGATGGGTTCTAATAAAATCAATAATTCTATCAGGTAAACCATATTTCTTTGCAAGCTCTATACCATCAATAACATGATCTACAATAACCTTAGCGCTGTCTTTGGGAGTTAATTCATTATGTGGATTTACACTAGTTGTTTGATTTTCTATAAAATACATTGGATTTAGCATTTTACCAATATCGTGATATAATGCACCTGTTCTAACCAACATAGCATTGGCACCAACTTCATTTGCTGATGCCTCGGCTAAATTCGCAACTTGCATTGAATGTTGAAAGGTACCCGGAGCCTTTTCAGCCAACTCTCTCAATAATTTAGAATTTGTATTTGACAACTCTAACAATGAAACGTCAGATACCAGTCCAAATATTTTTTCATAAATTAATATTAAGAATAATGATAAAAATGATAACACTCCATTTAAAGTGAACATTGCAAAATATTCCCAATTTATTTTTTGTGTATTCCCTTCTTGAATAATTGAAAATGCAAAATATGCTACCATATAAATAAATGTAATCTGACTAATAGATATAAATAAATTTGCTCTTTTATACAGTTCAGAAACTGTTAAAATAGTAACAATACCAGCAATAATTTGTAAGAAAATAAATTCAAAACTATTCGGTACAATAAAACCTAAAAGCAATACAGTTAATACATGTGTAAACAAGCCTAACCGGGCATCAAAAAAGGCTTTGATTAGTATTGGTAAAATTATTAAGGGAACTACATAAAGGTATTCAACTCGGTATTTAACAACTAATGTTACTAATAATACCATGAGTAATATATTGAAGAAGATAAAGGTAACTTTTGTATTATTTTTAAAAATATTATTTCTGTATTTTTTTAAAAATAATAATAACATTAATAGTGCAAGTGCAACCAAAATTGTATACCCTAACACAATCCAATTATAACTTGATTTACTTAATAATTGGGACTGAAACTCTTTTTTTAAAGAATTAAGTATCTGAAATTTTCTACCTTCTACTACATCTCCTTTAGATATAATTCTTTCATTCTCTGTAATTAAACTCTCGGTATAAGAAATCTTATTTAGTTCATCTTTTACTATTTTTTGAGTTAATTTATCATCATAAAACACATTCGGTTCTAAAACTTCTAAAAATACACTTGTAAAATAATTTTCTAAAAACTTATAATTTGAATTCCTGAAATGTGTTTCTATATCATTTCGTAAATCATTAGCAGTAAATAATTTATCAAAAATCACTTCAGTAATAATATTTCCTTTTCTTAAGTTTACTAATTGCTTGTTTTTGGCTTTATTTCTATCGTTTCTGTGTAAATACCCATTTTCATAAATATTGTCAATAAACTTAGTAGCAAAATTAATAGCATTCCTTTTTCGAAACCCTTTAAGTATACTATCATTTAAAGTTTGAGATACTTTAGCTTTAAAATTTTCTTTAACTTTTTCTTTGGTATTCTCATCATAAGTAAAATATAACTTTTTAGATTCTTTAATTTGTTGCTTTTCTATATCAATCTTATCTTTAGATTTTTGAATTGCAAAATCAAAAGGAGCATATAAATTATCATATTGCCAAGGTTTTCCTTTTTGGAAGTCATATTTAAAATGTCCCCCTTTCGGAAATAGATAAACAATAGCTACAACTGTAAGAATAAAAAGGAAAATTTTATATATCAAGGCATGATTTTGATATAATGTATTTAAAACCTTTTTTAAATTAAACTTTTTCATTAATAGAGCTTTTATAAACTTACCTGCAATGTAAAAAAAAATAGTAGACTATAGATATGTTCTATAAGTATATTGTAGAAAAATACCTAAATTAGCAACAGATTTCAAATTTTAAAAATGAAGAACGAAGTAGTTATAGTATCAGCTGTAAGAACACCCATTGGAAGTTTTTTAGGTAGTTTATCAAATGTTCCTGCAACAAAATTAGGAGCAATTGCAATTAAAGCAGCTTTAGAAAAAATAAAGCTAGACCCATCTAAAGTTAATGAGGTATTAATGGGTAGTGTTTTACAGGCTAATTTAGGTCAGGCTCCTGCCAGACAAGCAGCTATTTTTGCCGGAATACCTGATACAGTACCATGTACAACTGTAAATAAAGTATGTGCTTCTGGTATGAAAGCAATTATGCAAGCAGCACAAGCTATTAAATGTGGAGACGCAGATATTATTATTGCTGGTGGAATGGAAAATATGTCTTCTGTACCTCATTATTTGAATGGGCGATCTGGACAAAAACTAGGAAATATCAATCTTATTGATGGTATGTTAAAAGATGGATTGACTAATGTATATGACGGTAAACACATGGGTACCTGTGGAGATTTATGTGCAACTGAATATCAGTTTTCTAGAGAAGAACAAGATGCTTTTGCTATTGAATCGTATAAACGATCAGCTAAGGCTTGGGAAACCGGTAAGTTTGATAGTGAAGTCATTCCTGTTGAAGTTCCACAGCGTAAAGGTGACCCTATTGTTATAACTAAAGATGAGGAATACAAGAATGTTAAAATCGAAAAAATCCCTGCACTAAGACCTGTATTTAATAAAGACGGAACCATAACTGCAGCAAATGCTTCTACATTAAATGATGGGGCTGCTGCATTAGTACTAATGAGTAAAAAGAAGGCTAATGAATTGAACTTGATACCTCTGGCAACCTTAAAAGGATATGCCGATGCAGCTTTAGAGCCTGAATGGTTTACAATAGCACCGGCAAAGGCTGTTCCAAAAGCATTAGCTAAAGCTGATTTAACTATAGATGCAATAGATTATTTTGAGTTTAATGAAGCTTTTGCGGTTGTAGGTTTGGCAAATACAAAATTATTAGGATTAGATGCTGAAAGAGTTAATGTAAATGGCGGTGCGGTTTCATTAGGGCATCCCTTGGGTTGTTCAGGAGCCCGAATTGTTGTAACTCTTATAAATGTATTAAAACAAAATAAAGGAAGACTTGGTGTTGCAGGAATCTGTAATGGTGGTGGTGGTGCAAGTGCCATCGTAATCGAAAATAATTAATTCTTTATTAATGAATTACGGGCTTTGTAATTTAAGTAATATTTCTTTAAGAATTGAACCTGATAATAGAAGTGAAATGACCTCACAATTACTTTTTGGAGATCATTTTGAAATCATCGAAAAATCAAAACAATGGTTAAAAGTTAAATTGAATTTTGATAATTATCAAGGATGGATAGATTCAAAACAATGTATTGAAATAACTAAAGAGTATTACGAGAAATTAAACGATGCCCCTACCCTTTTATCAAGTGAATTGGTTGATATTGTTGAAGATAACGACAATAATTTATTGTCAATTGTTTTAGGAACTAGACTGCCTTTTTACAATAATAATTCATTTGACCTTAACGGAAAAAAGTATTCATTTGAAGGAAATATATCTAATAAGGAACCTTCCAAAAAAAATATTATTAAAACAGCATTTATGTATCTAAACACTCCACATTTATGGGGAGGAAAAACGCCTTTTGGTATAGATTGCTCAGGGTTTACACAAATGGTATATAAAATTAATGGTTTTAAGTTATTTAGAGACTCATCGCAACAAGCAACTCAAGGAGAAGTATTGAGTTTTATTGAAGAATCTGAACCTGGCGACCTTGCTTTTTTTGATGATAATGAAGGGACTATTATACATGTAGGTGTTATTTTAGCCAATAACTATATAATACATGTTAGTGGTAAAGTTAGGATAGATAGACTTGACCAAAGTGGAATATATAATGCTGAATTAAGAAAACACACACATAAATTAAGGGTAATTAAAAAAATGTTTTAGAACTCTCAAAAAAAATCCTGTCAGGTTTTCATTTGTCCGCCGAAGCTTTAGCGAAGGAGAAAAACCTGACAGGATTATAATTTATAGGTTATTTATTTTATTCAATTATTCTTTAGAAGCATCCCAAA
>CAZHYX010000088.1:0-10434 GCA_964536675.1 uncultured Flavobacteriaceae bacterium | reverse complement strand
AATTAAAGAAAGAGGAACAAGTAGTGTAGCTACTGGATTATAAAATCCCATCCTAGCCTTCCCAATGTGAAGGAGAAAAAATATATAAATGACAAAACAGAAAGTTACAGCAATTTTTGATATTGGTAAAACCAATAAAAAATTCTTTTTGTTTGATGCCGACTATCAAGAAGTGTATCGAGAATATACTCGTTTTGATGAAATTGAAGATGAAGATGGCTTTCCTACAGAAAATTTATCCGAACTTAAAAAATGGCTAATAGAGCGTTTAGATAGAATTTTAAATGAAGGTAAATTTGATGTAAAAGCAATTAACTTTTCAACTTATGGAGCGAGTTTAGTTCATTTAGATAAAAATGGAAAAATACTAACTCCTATGTATAATTACACTAAGCCAATTCCTTCAGAAATTCTAGATGAATTCTATACAACATACGGAGACATCAAACAAATTGCCACCGAAACAGCATCTCCGCAATGTGGGGCATTAAATTCTGGATTACAATTATATTGGATAAAAAAAACCAAACCTAAAATATTCAAACAGATAAAATACTCGCTTCACTTTCCGCAGTATTTATCCTATTTATTTACAGGAATTCCATTAAGTGAATTTACTAGTATTGGCTGTCATACCAATCTATGGAATTTTAAAACCAATACTTATCATGATTGGGTTTATAAAGAAAATATAGATAAATTATTACCGTCAATTATTTCAACCAGAACTAGTATTAATATGACCTATAATGGGGAGAAAATTAAGGTAGGTGTTGGTATTCACGATAGCTCATCAGCATTGTTACCATATATTTTGAGTAAGAAAAAACCTTTTATATTACTCTCTACAGGAACATGGAGTATTTCTTTAAATCCTTTCAATGATGAAGTATTATCAGAAAAAGATCTAGAAAATAACTGTTTAAATTATGCAAGAATAGATGGTAAACGTGTAAAAGCTTCGCGCTTTTTTATGGGAAATGAATATCGCATTCAAGTAGAAGAATTAGGTAAGTACTTCGGAAAAGAATACGGATATCATCGTGATATAAAATTTGACAAAGAGATTTATCTGAAGCTAATATCTAACTCTAATATTTACTTTAAGTTTAAAGGAATTACGTTGAAGCGAAAACAAATCTCTAAAACTGATTTAGAAGGTTTTTCAACTTTCGAGGAAGCATACCATCAATTAATGATTGAATTGATGGAACTACAAGTACAAACAATTAAAATGGCAATAGGAACTAATACTTCAATTAATCAAATTTATATAGATGGAGGGTTTACCGATAATGATGTATTTGTAAAATTGATAGCATATCATTTTCAAGATTATAAAATTAGAACAACAAAATCACCTTTAGGTTCTGCTTTAGGTGCGGCGATGGTAATTTCAAGCAAAAAATTAAGTTCTAAGTTTTTAAAAGAAAATTATAAACTAGAGAAATTGCCTCCTCTATTATTAGAAGTATAAATGAATTTACCGTATAATCCAAATTATCCAACAATAACAGATCTACGCGAAAAGGCAAAGAAGAAAATTCCAAAATTCGCCTTTGAATATTTAGATGGTGGTTGTAATGATGATGTGAATTTAGGTAAAAATATAACAGATATTCAAGAAATTGAATTACGTCCCCAATATTTAAATATACATACAGAATCATCAATGAAAACCAAATTGTTCGGGCAAGAATACGATGCTCCTTTTGGTATTGCTCCGGTAGGATTACAAGGGCTAATGTGGCCTAGATCACCTGAAATATTGGCAAAGGCCGCTTTTGAAGGTAAAGTTCCTTTTATATTGAGTACGGTCACTACAAGTAGCATTGAAACAATTGCTAAAATTACAGAAGGTAATGCATGGTTTCAGCTGTATCATCCCGCCGAAGAAAAAGTAACCGACGATATTTTAAAACGTGCAGAGAGTTCTGGATATGACGTACTAGTTATTCTAGCTGATGTACCTACATTTGGATACAGACCAAGAGATATAAAAAATGGCTTGGCAATGCCTCCGAGAATGACACTCAATAATATTTTACAAATATTAAGAAAACCAAATTGGGCATTACAAACATTAAAACATGGGCAGCCAACTTTTAAAACATTAGAGCCTTATATGCCCAAAAATTTAGATCTAAAACAATTGGGTGCGTTTATGGATGCTACTTTTTCAGGAAGATTAAATGAAGGTAAAGTAAAAGCATTACGCGATAAATGGAAAGGTAAGATTGTCATTAAAGGAATTGTAAACGAAATAGATGTAGAAAAATCAATCCAATTAGGGCTAGATGGAATTATTATTTCTAACCATGGTGGAAGGCAATTAGATGCAGGAGAATCAACCATACATTCGCTACAAAAAATTATAACAAAATATAAAGGACAAACAAAAATAATGATTGATGGAGGTATCAGGTCTGGTCCAGATATTGCAAGAATGCTAGTATCAGGAGCCGAATTTACTTTTATGGGACGACCATTTATGTATGGTGTTTCTGCTTTAGGAAAAAAGGGAGGAGATCATACAATTAATATTTTAAAGACACAATTACAACAAGTAATGGAACAATTATGCTGTGAAAGAATTGAAAATTTACCTAATCACTTAATTTAACGCCCATAACAAAATAATCATTATTTTCGACATTTAAAATAACAATATAACAATTAAAAGAATGAGTACAAATTATAAAGTAAGATATGCTTCAAGCCCAAAAGAAGTAAAAAATATGAATACCAAACAATTAAGAAAAGAATTCTTAATTAAAAAGGTGATGAATCAAAATAAAATAAAATGGGTGTATTCTCATTATGACAGATATATGACTGGCGGTGTCGTTCCTATAAAAAAAGAAATTTCGTTAGAAACTATTGATCCGCTAAAAGCAGAATATTTTTTAGAAAGAAGAGAGTTAGGAATTATAAATGTAGGGCAAACTGGAACTATAAAAGTTGATGGAAAAGAATATATTTTAAAAAACAAAGAAGCTTTATATGTTGGTAAAGGAGTAAAAAAAGTTACCTTTTCTAGTATCTCTGACAAAAACCCTGCACGTTTTTATTTAAATTCTACCCCAGCTCATAAAGCTTTTACAACAAAAAAGATAAGTCAAGCTGATGCTGAAATTGTAGAATTAGGTGCTGTAGAAACGGCAAATGCAAGAACTATCAGGAAATTAATTGTAAATAGCATTGTAGAAACTTGTCAATTACAAATGGGAATGACAGAACTTAAAACAGGGTCAGTTTGGAATACTATGCCGGCACATAGCCATGACAGAAGAATGGAAGTTTATTTCTATTTTGAAATACCAGAAGAACAAGCTGTATCTCATTTTATGGGAAAACCAAAAGAAACACGTCATATTTGGATGACAAATGAACAAGCAATTATTTCACCTCCTTGGTCTATCCATGCTGGTTCTGGTACCAGTAATTATATATTTATTTGGGGAATGGCAGGCGAAAATTTAGACTATGGAGATATGGATCATTGTAAAATAACAGAATTAAGATAGGAAAGCTTGAAGTCTGAAGTAAATATTAAAATTTTGCGAAAGTAAAAATAATTTACGAAATAAAAGATTACAGTTTTATTTAAAAAAATATAATAGAGAGAGGTTAGCGAAAATTTGTGAGATTAGTGTCTTAATTATTATTAACTCTGAGTATCTCCATGCTTCTCTGTGAATCTCTGCGTAACAACAAAACAAACATGAACAACCTATTCAATTTAAAAGGAAAAATAGCCTTAATAACCGGAGCCACTCACGGTTTAGGAATGGCAATGGCAAAAGGCATAGGTGAAGCTGGTGCAACATTAATCATTAATGGAAATTCTTCACAAGAAAAATTAGATAAAGCAGTTGAACAATACAAGTCTTGGGGATTGAATGTTTATGGTTATAAATTTAATGTAACTGATGAGCAACAAGTAATTGAAAATATTGCAAGAATTGAAAAAGAGATTGGTGTTATTGATATTCTGGTAAACAATGCAGGAATCATCAAAAGAACACCTCTCGAAGAAATGGAAGTTACTGATTTCGAAGAAGTTTTAAAAGTAGATTTGGTAAGTCCGTTTATCATGGCAAAACACGTCATAAAAGGAATGATGACTCGTAAAAGTGGAAAAATTATCAATATATGTTCTATGATGAGTGAATTGGGTCGGAATACAGTTGGTGCCTATGCAGCAGCAAAAGGCGGACTTAAAATGTTAACCAAAAATATGGCAACCGAATGGGCAAAACACAACGTGCAAATCAATGGTATTGGTCCGGGATATTTTGCAACAGATCAAACAGCTCCGATAAGAGTTGACGGGCATCCGTTCAATGATTTTATTGTTGGTAGAACTCCTGCAGGTCGTTGGGGGGATCCTAAAGATCTAGCTGGAACTGCAGTGTTTTTATCATCAAAAGCAAGTGATTTTATAAATGGGCAAATTATTTATGTTGATGGAGGTATTTTAGCAACTATTGGTAAACCGGCAAATTAAACTTAGCTAGAAGTTGGGAGAGTTGAGACCGAAGTTTTTATTAAAGTATAATAATCCCCTCTTGAGAGGGGTTAGGGGTATGTTATAACATAATTCCTATGTAATTAAATAATATAGATTATGACTAAGTCGAAATTACTTTTTTTGTTCGTTATAGTACTTATAGTATCCTGTAAAACAGCAACAAAAACAATTACAGTTAAAAACAATTTAGATATTGATCGATCTTTTGAAACGGTAAAAATCACTAAATCAGATTTAACATTACAAGATGAAGATAATCTTTATGATTATGTTATTCAAGATGAAGATGGTGTTCAACAAGTTGTTCAATATGAAGATAGTAATGATGATGGTTCTGTAGATTATATGCTTTTTCAACCTAAAGTTGAAACAAAATCTTTTACTAGCTATAAAATTGTTCACATTCCGAATGCTGAATTACCTGAAAGAAAAGAAATCTGTTATTCACGATTTGTTCCAGAAAGAACTGATGATTATGCTTGGGAAAATGACAAAGTAGCTTTCAGAGTATTTGGACCTACTGCCCAAAAAATGTTTGAAGATGGTATTGAAGGAGGTACGCTTTCAAGCGGCATAGATTGTTGGTTAAAACGAGTGGATTATCCCATTATTAATAAATGGTATAAAAAACATACTGAAGGAACAGGCTCATATCATGAAGATACCGGTGAAGGCTTAGATAATTTTCATGTAGGTGTAAGTCGCGGTTGCGGTGGAATTGCCATTAAAAAAGATAGTATTTATCATATCTCAAAAAACTTCATTAACTATAAAACCTTAATGACTGGTCCAATCCGTACTAGTTTTTATTTAGAATATGAAGATTGGAATGCCAACAAAGTAACCATAAAAGAATCTAGAATTATAACCTTAGATTTAGGGAATAATTTGTCAAAATTTGAAGTTACTATTGAAGGGTCTAATGATATTTCCGCCGGTTTAACACTACACGAAAATGATGGAAAAATAACAGAAAATATTGAAAATAATTGGGTAAGCTATTGGCAACCTCATGGTGATTCTGAGTTAGGAACAGCAATTGTAACATACCCCAAATCATTAAATGGTTTTGAAAAATATAAAAAAGATAAAAAAGATTTGAGTAATGCTTTTATGCACCTAAAACTGAATAATAGTAAAGTTGTATATTACACTGGTTTTGGATGGAAAAAAAGCGGTCAATTTAAAAATAGTGAAATGTGGAATACTTATTTAGATGAGTTTTCTATGAAATTACAATCTCCATTAGAGGTTACAATTAACTAATAATTAAAATAATCAACAATGAGCAAATTATCAGATAAAAAAATTAATATTTATTTTATTACTATAGCTATTACACTTGGCGGGCTCCTTTTTGGATATGATACCGGAGTTATTAATGGTACTCAATACTATTTTTCAAAACACTTTGAATTAACTGGCGCCTTAAAAGGTTTTATTGTAAGTAGTGCCTTATTAGGCGCTTTAGTGGGTGCTGCAGGGGCAGGAATTTTAAGTAAATCTATCGGAAGAAAGTCTTCATTAATTATTGCTGCTTTATTATTTATCATTTCGGCTTGGGGTTCAGGATTACCTAGTTTTATGGGTGATTCAATTAATCTGATGGTGTTTTTTAGAATTTTAGGAGGTTTAGCAATAGGTATTGCTTCTATGAATGCACCTATGTATATTGCCGAAATTGCTCCAGCAGAAAAAAGAGGGAATCTAGTAACTTTTTATCAATTAGCAATTGTAATTGGTTTTTTTGTGGTTTTCTTAGCAACCTATTTTATTGGAAATAATTTAAGTGAAGCTGAAAATATACAGTTTGGTTGGAGACAAATGTTTTGGTCTGAAATGATACCTGCTGGGTTATTTTTAGTACTTCTTTATTTTGTACCTAAAAGTCCACGCTGGTTGATGACTAAAGGAAGAGAAGAAGAAGCATTGAATATTTTAACCAGAATTCATGGAGAAGAAACCGCTAATAAAGAAATAGTTGAAATTAGAGATTCTATAAAAGGTGAAAGTACTAAAGATAAAGTTTCA
Organism: uncultured Flavobacteriaceae bacterium; assembly: GCA_964536675.1. Taxonomy (GTDB): domain Bacteria; phylum Bacteroidota; class Bacteroidia; order Flavobacteriales; family Flavobacteriaceae; genus Aureibaculum. Next base: position 3,869 of record CAZHYX010000088.1, on the reverse strand, counting down.
ATCTTTTCAAAACCATTATTGGCAATTGTTATTATAGGTACTGTTCTTTCTGCATTACAACAATTTACAGGGATCAATGCCGTATTATATTACGGTGCTGATATTTTTGAACAAGCACTTGGCTTTGGAAAAGACGATATATTAAAACAACAAATCTTATTGGCGACTGTCAACTTAGTATTCACTTTTATTGCCATGTTTACCGTTGATAAATTAGGTAGGAAACCTCTACTAATGATTGGAGGTTTTGGAATGCTTATCGGATTTTTAATGATGGGCTTTACCTTATATTTTAGTGATTATTCAAATGTAAATGCCGCAGGGTTACCGGCATTGTCCTCCTCTGAAGGTATTATTAGTTTAATTGGAGTCCTTATTTTTATTGGTGCATTTGCCATGTCAATGGGGCCTGTAGTCTGGGTAATATTATCAGAAATTTTCCCTAATAAAATTAGAAGTATAGCTATGTCTATTGCTGTTGCTGCACAATGGTTAGCAAACTATTTTGTTTCACAAACATTCCCAATGATTGTTGAAAGTGATGCAAATAAATTACAATTAGATGGTGGTACATGGAACAATGCCCTACCCTACTTTATCTTTTCAGGATTTATAATAGTTATTATTATTTTTGTATGGAAATTTATTCCTGAAACCAAAGGAAAAACATTAGAAGAAATGGAAACACTCTTTGAAAAATAGCAACTATTTTAACGTAAGCAATGCAGAAAAAAAGAGTAACAGTAAAAGATTTAGCCAAAGTTTTAGGCGTTTCTATTTCTACCGTCTCTAAAGCATTAAATGATAGTCATGAAATTAGTAAGGCAACCAAACAAAAAATTCAAAAGGTAGCCAAACAATATAATTATACACCAAATAAACTTGCTTCTAGCCTAAAATCTGGTAAGACTAAGACTATCGGAGTCATTATACCAAGTATTAGAAATAGATTTTTTGCTCGGGTCTTATATGGAATTGATAAAGTAGCAACTACTGAAGGTTATAACATTATTACTTGTATTTCTAATGAATCTTTTAAAAAAGAGGTTACTAATATTAAAGTATTAGCTAATGGTAGTATTGATGGTTTTATAGTGGCTATAGCAGAAGAAACACAGATAAAACAAAATTTTAATCATTTTAATGAAGCTATCCAGCAAGGGAAACCTATAGTAATGTTTGATAGAGTTACAGATGTAATTGATTGTGATAAAGTTGTCATTGATGATTTTGAAGCCTCCTATAAGGCAACCAAGCATTTGGTACGTACAAATTGTAAAAATATTGCTGTTATATCTACCATAAACCATTTGAGTGTAGGGAAATTAAGAATTGAAGGTTATAAAAAAGCAGTACAAGAATCATTTAAAAAAATTGATCTAAAATTGATTATTATAACAGATATTTTAACTCTTGATGAGAAGATTACTAAATTATTCCGAGATCAAAAAGTTGATGGGGTTCTTGCGGTTGATGAAGACACCTCTTTAGCAGTTTTAAAAATAGCAAAATCAAAAAAAATTAAGATTCCTAAGGCAGTATCAATAATTGGTTATGCAAATGAAAAAATTGCAAAAAATATTACCCCAACCCTAACAACCATAAATCAACACGGAGTAAGTATTGGTGAATCAGCAGCTCAAATTTTAATTGATAAATTAGAAAATAACACAACAAACTTTAAGTATAAGGTAATAAAATCTACGTTAGTCGAGCGTAATTCTACTAAATTAAAGAATTAAAAATTGTAGTAAGTTTGCAGACTATTTTTAATAGTTTCGATAATCATTAGAATCGGGATTAGAATTTTTTATTTATTTCGGGGTGTAGCTTAGTCCGGTTTAAAGTGCTGGTCTGGGGGACCAGAGATCGGAGGTTCGAATCCTCTCACCCCGACGAAAAAATCACGAATATAAAGGCTTTTTACGTTAGAATTTTAGTTAATACTAATCAATTTTATCTAATACCACCTTTCTATAAGATTTTCCAATAGGTAATTTTATTTGGTTAATTAATACAATTTGGTTGCCATCAATAAATTTTAGTTTATCAAAATTAATAATAAAAGACTTATGAATTCTTAAAAAATTATCTGGTAATTTCTCTAAAAAATTAGATAATGTCTGAGGTGTTAGAATCATTTTATCTGTGAAAATTTTAATGTAATTCCCATAAGCTTCAATATGATTAATTTCATCAAGATTTAATTTAATTAGTTTTTTATCGCTCTTAACAAAAATAAATTTTGAACTGTCTACTTCTTTAAATATAATCTTTTCATTTTGTACAATAGTTTTACCTTGTACTTTTAAAACAGCTTGTAAAAAACGTTCTAGTGAAAACGGTTTTAATAAATAATCGATTACTGAAAGTTCAAAACCTTCAACAGCATATTCGGCATAAGCTGTTGTTATAATTACATTTGGTCGTTGTTGCATAGTTTTTAACAAACTCAAACCAGAAAGTTTTGGCATGTTTATATCCAAAAACAAAATATCTGCTTTTTGATTTTGCAGCACTTCCATAACTTCAAACGCATTTTTACAGGATGCTATCAATTCTAAATTTGGAATTTCTGCAATGTAGCCCTCTAAAATCTGGCGAGCAATTGGTTCATCGTCTGCTATGATACATTGTAAAGGTTTCATTGAAAATTGAGAGTTAATTGTACAACGTGATTTTCGTTTTCTTTCTTAATTGTTAATTCATGCATATTAGGATACAATAAATGTAAGCGTTTTTTTGCGTTTTGTAAACCTATTCCGCTTTTGCCTTTTTCTAAATTTTGTTCTTGCACTTTGGTTTCATCAATAGAATTAATGCACTTAAAAATTAGTTTTTTATCTTCAATAATTAAATAAACTAACACATTACTTTCGTTATTTTTTGAAATTCCAAGATGCTTAAATGCATTTTCAACAAAAACAATTAATAACATTGGAGCAATTTTTTGTGAAGAGATATTTCCTGTTTTATTAAAAGATATTTCTGTTTTATCTTCTAGCCTGATTTTTTCTAAAGACATATAGTTTTCTAGATACTGAACTTCTTTTTCTAAAGGAACAAACATTTCTTTTGTATCGTACAAACTGTATCTTAATAAATCTGAAAGTTTCAGCATTAAATTTGGAAGTTTATCAGATTTTAAAACAGATAAACCATATAAATTATTGAGTGTATTAAATAAAAAATGCGGATTTAATTGCGACTTCAATAGTTTTAATTCAGCTTCTTTTTCGTGTTGACGACGAGCAAAACTATCGCGAGCTATTTTCACTGCTGCTCCAAAAACCAATGCTAGAAGCATGATTCCTAGAAAATTAATAAACAGGCTTATTTTGAATTCTGCATCTAAAGAAAGATTCAAAATGTAAACAAATAAAGCAGTAAACAACAAAAGGTTTATTACAAAAAAAGAGAAAAATAAAGATTTGTTGGTTTTAAAAAAAGGTAAAATAATTAAGTTGTTTATATAAATAGGTGGAGCTAATAGCAAAACAATAAAAAAAGCTGTTATAAACCTATTGTCTGCTTGGACTGCTCCTACAAATATAATGTATAGAAATATCCAAAGAAAAATATTTTGAGCAATTTTATTATCTATTAAAGTATCTAATTTAGACATTTCGTTTATTTATTATTCTATTCAAAAATAGGTTTTACAGCAATAAATCTCATGTTTTAATGATGAAAGCTTCGTGTTTTTATCTGAACTACTCTTTTTTAATGATGACAGTAAATTTGTAGCATCATCATTTTATTTAGCACGTTGGTCATTCTTTATTTTATAATGAATAGTTTTATAGGAGTTTTGAGGTATTAATCATTAAAACATACAATTATGAAAACTTTAAAACAACTTACAATTT